>NZ_JAIFKJ010000521.1 GCF_019695415.1 Thiohalocapsa sp. | reverse complement strand
CCCAGCCTGGGCCGACCGGGTCGGGTCCTCGACACCCGCGAGCTCATGGTCACAGGCACCCCCTACCTCGTCCCATACACAGTCTCCGACAACGAGATCGTGATACTGCGCGTCCTTCACGGCGCGCAACAGTGGCCGCAGCGTTGACGGCCACGCCCATTTTGGGCAGTACGGACGTGCAGCATGCCAGCCGTGCGCTCAAGCTATGCGGTCAACCCCGTCGGCCCGGGATGTGATCGAGACGCCATGACAACCGTAGACACCCAAGGGGACCGGACGGCGCGACACGGCCCCGATCATCGGGCCGCGGTCCGTCGTTGGCCGTTCATCAAGGGAACACCGCAATGCACCAGATCACCGGGCCGCTCTTTGGCGCCCTTTGCGTGTTGCTCGTCTGTGCGACACCCGTCGCCGCACAGACGGAAGCACCCGCTCAACCGGAGAGTCCGATCAGTGCCCCGCACAACCCGGCGACGGACAATGCCATCGCCAAGCGCCTCCGGACGATCCTTGACGAGCTGGACGGCTACGATGGCGTTGAACTGACGGTCGAGTCGGGTGTCGTCACCCTCACCGGCGAAACGCGCGACAACACGTCGCTTGCGCGTCTCACGCAGATCGTCACCCGGATCGACGGGGTTGCAGCCATCAATAACCGGCTGACCACTGCGACCGGGCTTGAAGAGCGGCTCCTACCCTCCGTCGACCGCTTCATTCAGCGCGCCGCACAGACGCTCGCCTCCTTACCTCTGATTGGCGTGGCGCTGATCAGCCTACTGTCGATCTATCTCCTCGGTAGGGTGATCGGGGCGCTACCGATTTGGGCACGCATTGCGCCCAATACCTTTATCGCCGGGATCTACCGGCAGCTCGTGCGGCTCGTCTTCCTGATTGCCGGGCTGGTTGTCGCGCTCGATATTCTCGACGCCACGGCGCTGCTCGGCTCCATACTTGGCGCCGCGGGTGTCATCGGTCTCGCCATCGGCTTTGCCGTGCGGGATACGGTCGAGAACTTCATCGCGTCGATTATGCTGTCCATCCGCCAGCCCTTCCGCCCTTTCGACCTGGTCGAGATCGAGGGCGATGTGGGCAAGGTCGTGCGTTTGACCTCGCGCGCCACGATCCTGATCTCCCTCGATGGCAACATGATCCGCGTGCCAAACGCGACCGTCTTCAAGTCGCGCATCGTCAACTTCACCAGCAACCCTGAGCGCCGCTTCACCTTTTCCATCGACATCGACCCGACTGCCGACATGGCGGGACTCCGCGACCGCGCACAGGAGCAGCTGGCAAGCCTGCCTTTCGTGCTCGATGACCCCGCCAGCGACGTCTGGATCGACGAAAAGGATGGCAGTGATGTTGAGCTGTGTTTTGCCGCCTGGATCGACCAGACCAAAACCAGCTTCGCCCGCGCCCGCGGCGAAGCCATCCGCATCCTGCGCGCGATGGTGCAGGACGAGGGCGCCCTGCGCCCGCCACCGATCAGCCGCGTCTACACCATGGACGACCCCCAGGCCGCCATGCATCGCAACCGCGTCGCCGCGCACGATCTTGCCCCCGAGGCCATCGCCGATCTCAGTATCACGGACACCGGCGCGCTGGACCGGCTGGCGCAGGCCGATCGGGACAACGCGGATGCGCGTGATCTGCTCGGCCGCGGTCAAGCGCAGGAGTAAACCGTTGCTGGGCTCAGGATAGACACAAAGGTCAGAGTATTCATCGGCGTCACCGGCGTGGCCGCAAGCCGACCCAAGTCAGCAACGCCAGCGCCAGCATGCCGATCGAGACGACGACGAACACACGGTCAATGCCGTGGGTGAACACACCGCAGGGGTCTCACATCGCACACTGCGATGTTACGTGTGAGACCTGCCCCCTCGGTCTGACCCCCTCGGTCCCTGCGGGCGGCGGCCCTATGCCGTGGCACGGAGAACCCAGCGTTCCGTCAGGCCGCGAGCACCGGCGGCTGCAGCTTCAGCCGCTTGGCCAGCTTGCGGAATCGAGCATCGAAGGTCGCCAGGTGGTCGCAGTGCCCGGCCTGCGCCAGGTGCAGGGCATCGGAGAAATCCATCCCCTGCCGGCAGCCCTCCACCGCGCGGGCGACGGCGGCGGCCCGATCCACCACCAGGTTGTCGATCGCCGAGAGGTCTTCGAGCAGGGCAAGGATGTCCGCCTCGGGCAGGCCGTAGACGCCGCGCAGCACCCATTCCAGC
>NZ_JAIFKJ010000654.1 GCF_019695415.1 Thiohalocapsa sp. | reverse complement strand
GCCTTGGTAATCGCCAGGAGTTCCGCGATGTCGCCGGGCTGGGTCGCTACCCCTTCCTGGCGCAGGGCCTCGCGCACGCTGCGCTCATCGAGCCCGGAGGCTTGCTGTGTGAAGGCCACGCCAGCGCTGCGCAACACCGAGACGCGCGCCGGGCTGGCCGAGGCAAGGATCAAAACGGGTTTTTCAACCTGTAGACCAGCAGTCACCGGCGAGGCGGCTTCTGTCATCCTCAGCCCTCCTGCGTGGCGCGCGCCGCCTGGCGATCCTGATAGCGGCGGATAATGTCTGCCGCCGTCTCCTCAATCGAACGGCGGCTCACATCGATGATCGGCCAGTGATGCCGGTGACACAAGCGCCGTGTGTAGGCGATCTCCTCCTTGATGCGATCCATATCAACATAGTCTTGCAAGCGCCGATCATTGAAGGACATCACCCGGTTGTGCCGGATTTCGGCGATTCGCTCCGCCGTGGCTGTGAGACCGACGATCAGCGGGCGCTCCGCGGTCTTGAGCGTTTCCGGGATGGGCAGGTCCGGCACGAGAGAGACGTTGGCGGTCTTGTAGCCCCGATTGGCGAGATAGATGCTCGTTGGCGTCTTTGAGGTGCGGCTGATGCCGATGAGCACGATATCCGCTTCGTCGAGCGTTTCGGTGTTTTGCCCGTCATCATGCATCATCGAAAACTGCA
Source organism: Thiohalocapsa sp. (assembly GCF_019695415.1). Lineage (GTDB taxonomy): Bacteria > Pseudomonadota > Gammaproteobacteria > Chromatiales > Chromatiaceae > Thiohalocapsa. The sequence goes on along the minus strand of NZ_JAIFKJ010000654.1, from coordinate 1,527 downwards.
TGGCGTCGACGCGGCGGAAATAATCGGCGTCGAGCACATGCTGGCCGGCGACCACCGGTGTGGAGTCGGCGCCCAGGTATTGGCCGAAGGCGTTGAGGATCGGCTCCAGCACCGCGATGCAGGGCAGCCCCATCTGCTTGCATTGGTTCTGCAACTCGCGGCCCAGTTCGGCATTGACGATGGTGTAGAGCACAATCCCGGGGTTGGCCTGAATTTTCTCCACCACGTCGTTGAGCTGATTGCGGGTGCGCACCAGCGGATGGACATGGTGAATGGCGCGGATCAGCGAGTACTGAACCGTGGCCGCCTTGGCAATCATGGTCAGCGTTTCCCCCGACGCATCCGAAACGAGGTGGAGGTGAAACGACTTTTTCGGCGCCTTCTTCTGCATGGTCCGATCCGTTGGCGACTGCGCGCATCGTTGAGCGTCTTGGCGGCTTGCTTTGTTCAAAGCGCACGGCCTCGATGTGGGCGAATCCCGGATTCGTCACCACAACCGGGCTGGACTGCCCACTGCCATCCCGAGTCCCGCACGCCAATCAAAAAATCATACACAGCGCGCGGACTGGTGACAGAGATTGCGCGCCATTTCCGCATCTGTGCACGACCAATCCGCGATCCACACATCGCACTGACGGCTGTCCGCGCGCCGTGCCTCTCAAGCAACATGTATAACCAATGGCTCAAACGTCAAAAATCGGCATTGTTCAGATTGACAGACAGCCCCTTTGGCGGCAGGACTGAGCGCCGGAGCCGCGGCCGGCGACAAGCTGTGGACAGCGGGTGGAGCTTTCTGAATTCAACAAATCCACCCTGCTCAAAATAAAACAGCAGAGTCAGGCTCAAGAGAGAATTTTGTTTTAGGGATTATGGATCGGACCTAATGTCGAACGACAGCACGCCCGCCCAGCCGAGCCGCTTCCTTCGCACGCTTTCCGGAGAAGCCGTATCCCCGCCGCCGATCTGGTTGATGCGCCAGGCCGGGCGCTATTTGCCAGAATATCGCGAGGTGCGAGCTCAGGCCGGCGGATTTCTCGATCTGTGCTACACGCCAGAGCTGGCGGCGCGCGTGACGCTGCAGCCGATCGAGCGGTACGGATTCGACGCGGCGATCCTGTTTTCCGACATTCTGGTCGTGGCGCATGCGCTTGGGCAGAAGGTCTGGTTCGAAGAGGGCAAGGGTCCGCAGCTTGAGCCCATCACAACCGAGGCCGAGCTGTCTCGGCTGTCGATGGACCGCGTCGATGAGACGGTCGCGCCGATCTACGAGACGGTCTCGCGGGTTTCCCAGGCGCTGGACGAGGAAAGGGCGCTGATCGGTTTTTGCGGCGGGCCGTGGACCGTGGCGACCTATATGGTGGCCGGCCAAAGCACGCCCGACCAGGCGCCGGCGCGGCTGTGGGCCTATCGCGCCCCGGATGGCTTCGCCAAGCTGAGGGATATGACCTTCGAGGCCCCGGGGCCCTATCCCCGCGGACCACATAAGGCGGGGGCCCCGGCGGAGACCGGTCCCTTACACACATTCCC
>NZ_JAIFKJ010000009.1 GCF_019695415.1 Thiohalocapsa sp. | reverse complement strand
CCCCCGAATCGCTCGCTGGTGGCGGTGGAATGAACAGCGACTTCGCAATCTTACGGGCGAAGCGGGTGATGTGAGAGTGGTTTGTGCTTAGCGCGACGCCAGATCGGCGACCAGCGACTCGATCTTCGCCCGATCCGGCATACCGGCCTGTTTGAAGACTACCTGACCGGCACCGTCCAGCAATACAAACGTGGGTACACTCCGCACGCCGTAACGCATCGCCAACTGCCCGCCCACGTTATCCATCACACTTAAACGCAACACCTGCGCTTGCCCATCTAACGAGCGTTCTAGCCCATCCACGATGGGCTTTGCCAGTAGGCAGGGTGTTCAGGTATTGGAGTAGAATTCGACCAGCGTTGGCGCGCCTGCGCTTACCTGGGCGTCGAACGCCGCCGTCGAGGTCAACTCGTCGCCCGGCGTGCGGAGGAATAAATATCCCCCCATCATCACGCCGATCACGAGAATGACCAACCAGTTTTCACGCCAAAAACGTCTCATACGACCTCCTTTAAAGATTAACTCATTAGCCCAGTGCTTCGATCACCTGGAAGATGCCGAGCACGTGCCGTTCTACGTTTTGCACGTTGAAACCGACCCGCGATACGGTCTGAGCAGTCTCTCGATTTAGGCAACAACTGCGGCTCCAGGCGTGCCAGATCGGATGCAGCAGGTCTGTCAACCATCGGCCTAGGCCGCGCCCTCGGGCGTGCTCCAGCAACATCAGCTGACCGCCAGGCCGCAGCACCCGCCGGGCCTCCGTCAGGCCCCGGGCCGGATCGACGACAGAGCAGAATAACAACGAGGCTGCCACAACGTCGAAGCACCCATTGGCGAAGGGCAAGCGTTGCGTGTCTCCTTGTACCAAATCTAGCGGTGCGCCGTCCACACGCCGGGCGGCCCACGAGAGCATCTCAGCGCTGGCGTCAAGCACGGTCATGCTGGTATGTGAGTTGTAGAGCGGCAGGTTCACGCCGGTGCCGATTCCCAACTCCAACACTTCACCGTGTAGGGTGGGGAATATCTGTCTCCGCAGTCGCCGCAAGATCAGCAGTTCCAGCGGCATCATGCCCCGGTCGTATAGGGAAGAAATAGAGTCGAAGATACTCATCCTATCACAGACAATCCAACCTGCGGGAGGTTTGATATAACCAGCTACATCTCAATCAACGCGCGCAATCTCGCCAAGTTCTCTCGATCCTCTTGTAGATCGTCCCCTTTGGGCGTCTCTAGCAGGCCGGGCAGTCCCGCTAGGCGAGGGTCGTTCACCACGTTTCGGAATCCTTCCAGGCCGATGTGACCTTGCCCGATGTGCTCGTGTCGGTCCTTGCGCGATCCCAATTCACCCTTGCTGTCGTTGAGGTGGACGGCAAACAACCGCTCCAGGCCGACTGCCTCGTCGAGTGCTTCCATCGTGCTGGCGTATTCCTCTGCCGTGCGAAACTCATACCCGGCGGTGAAGGCGTGACACGTGTCCAGGCAGATCCCCATCCGCTCCCCTCCCGGCGTGTGCGTCAGCAGCCATCCCAGTTGCTCGAAACTGTATCCCAGGTTGGTCCCTTGCCCGGCGGTGTTCTCCAGGAGAATGCGCGCCTGAAAGCCGGCCGTCGCTGTGTGGACCTCGCCCAGCGCATGGGCTATTCGCGTCAATCCCGCCTCTTCTCCCGACCCGACGTGCGCGCCGGGGTGGAGCACGAGATAGGGGACGCCCAACGCTTCACAGCGCTCCAACTCGGTCACGAGCATAGCGGAGGATTTCCGCCACAGGCTGTCCTTGGGCGTCGCCAGGTTAAGCAGGTAGGAGGCGTGTCCGACCACTGGCTTGATGCCGGTCTCCTCCGCCTTGGTTTTGAAACGCTCAATTTCTTCCTCGTCCAGCGGCCGCACGGCCCACGAGCGATTCGATTTGACGAAGATCTGTACCGCTTCGCAAGTAGCCGATTGGGCGCGGTCGAAGGCCTTTTCCATCCCTCCGGCGATCGATTCGTGTGCGCCTAGGCGTAACATCCGCTCACGCTTCGACGTGGGGGATGACGCAGATAAAGCGTAAAGGGCCCTCACCGGTGTTCCGGTAACCGTGCGGCTCGTCGGGCGGAATGTAGAGCGAGACGCCGGGCCGCATCAGGCATTCCCCATCCGGCCCCTCGGCCACGCCCTCTCCTTCGATGACGAAAATCTCGTGTTAAAAGGGACGCTGGTGGGTCTCAAAGACGGG
>NZ_JAIFKJ010000002.1 GCF_019695415.1 Thiohalocapsa sp. | reverse complement strand
TATTGAGTTGTCGTTTCTTGTGATGTGTGCTGTTGTTCTTGTCGTGTTACTATTACTTTCTCTTGCTGTTTTCGTTTGCCACTTGTGTTTCTCGTTGTGTTTGTTTTTTTTTTTAGAGGTGTATAAGAGTCAGGGTTGGGGCGTGCTGGCCGGGCGTGTTCGCCTGGTTCGACAATCTGATCTACGGCCTCTACCCGAAGGACCAGGTCTGGCGGATCAACGTCGGCTTTTTGGTGCTCGTCCTCTGGGTCGTGCCGCTCTGGCTGGAGCGGGTGCGCTCGAAGGTGGCGATCGGGCTCACCGCCGTCCTGCTCTACCCGTTCCTCGCCAGCTACTTCTTCCTCGGCGGCGACAAGGGGCTGATCTGGTCGGCCCTGATCGCGCTCGGCCTCGCAGCCTTCGTCTGGGTCTGGGCGACCGCGCCCGTGGAGCGCCGCACCGGCTTCACCCTCGGCGAGCTCGTCTTGAAGCGCGCCGGTGCCTTGGACGCCGATCCGCGCCACCAGCGCAGGGTGTTGACCTACAGCGGTGCGGCCGGCTGGCTCGTCGCCTATGCCCTGGTCTGGCTCTGGTACCTGCCCGAGGTCGGCACGCACCAGTGGGGCGGGCTCTTCCTCACCCTGGTGATCTCCGGCATCGGCATGACCTTCTCGCTACCGGCGGGGGTGCTGTTGGCGCTCGGGCGGCGCTCCTCGCTGCCGGTGATCCGGCTCGCCTGCACCACCTTCATCGAGCTCTTCCGCTCGGTGCCGCTGATCACCATCCTCTTCATGTTCACCACGATGCTGCCGCTCTTTCTGCCCGTCGGCGTCGAGGTCAACCAGCTGTTGCGCGCCATCGTCGCGGTCTGCTGCTTCGCCGCCGCCTACATGGCGGAGGTCGTGCGCGGCGGGCTGCAGGCGATCCCGCGCGGCCAGTACGAGGCGGCGGCGGCGATGGGGCTCGGCTACTGGCAGGCCACCCGGCTGATCGTCCTGCCCCAGGCCCTCAAGGTCATGATCCCCGCCATCGTCTCGACCTTCATCGGCCTCTTCAAGGACACCACGCTGGTCTCGATCATCGGCCTCTTCGACCTCTTGAACATGGCGCGGGCGATCGGCGAGGATACCAACTGGCTGGGCCTGTTCATCGAGCCCTTTTTCGCGGTGACGCTGATCTACTTCGTCTTCTGTTTCGCGATGTCGCAGTACAGCATCAACCTGGAGCGCCGGCTCGACACCGGCCACCGCAGCTGAGGAGCCGTTGGATGGACGCCACCGAGACCGCGCCGACCGAGCAGCACATCGCCTCGGCCGCCTCGTCCGAGCGCATCATCGAGATGACCGGCGTCAACAAGTGGTTCGGGGCCTTCCACGTCCTCAAGGACATCGACTTCACCGTCCGCAAGGGCGAGCGCATCGTCGTCTGCGGGCCGTCCGGCTCCGGCAAGTCGACGCTGATCCGCTGCATCAACCACCTGGAGGCCCACCAGGAGGGCCAGATCATCGTCGACGGTACCGAGCTCAACGCCGACGTGCGCAACATCGACGCCATCCGCGCCGAAGTCGGCATGGTCTTCCAGCAGTTCAACCTGTTCCCGCACCTCTCGGTGCTGGAGAACTGCACGCTGGCGCCGATCTGGGTGAAGAAGATGCCCAAGGCCGAGGCCGAGAAGATCGCGATGACCTATCTCGAGCGGGTGCGCATCCCCGAGCAGGTCCACAAATACCCGCTGCAGCTCTCCGGCGGCCAGCAGCAGCGGGTGGCGATCGCCCGTGCCCTGTGCATGCGCCCGAAGATCATGCTGTTCGACGAGCCCACCTCCGCGCTCGACCCCGAGATGATCAAGGAGGTGCTCGACGTCATGGTCGAGCTCGCCAAGGAGGGCATGACGATGCTGGTGGTGACCCACGAGATGGGCTTCGCCCGCATGGTCGCGGACCGGGTCATCTTCATGGATCAGGGCGAGATCGTCGAGGAGGCCGACCCCGAGACCTTCTTCAACCGGCCGCGCTACGACCGCACCCGGGACTTCCCCAGCCAGATTCGTGCGCCCTGGTTCTGCCGCAGCACACCAGCGCCGAGGTCCATCGCGTCACGACACAACGACCCCGGTATGTACACCGGATTCGTACCGCGGCTTCGGTGGGCCGGACACTACGCGGTGCGCGCGGTGTGGTGCACCCCACA
>NZ_JAIFKJ010000098.1 GCF_019695415.1 Thiohalocapsa sp. | reverse complement strand
GCGTGAGCTTCGTCGTGCTGACGACGCTGGCGGCCGACGGCCTCGACATCGCCGTCACCCGCACCACCGCACCGGCGAGCCCATGTACGCGGGCACCGCCCGGGCTCACCGACGGGGCACTCGACTTCGCGCTGCGCGATGTCGAGCCGCGGGCGGAGCCGCTCGCCCTCGCCGGCCGCGTCGCAGCCGACGGGCTGAGCCTCAGGCTGCAGCGGTTCGGGGGGCGGGGCGGGCTGTGGCGTTGTGAGCGGTGCCCGGGCGCCCGGCCGGGCAGGCTTTGCGCGCAGGCGGCTGGAGTGGTTTGCGCCCGTCTCCGTGGCATGACGCCCGGCCGCGGTACCGCCATCCGCCCGCCGCGGGAGCACCTAGCGCATTCCGGGCGCCTCGCCGCGGTCTGCCTGGAAGATGACGGAGGGTACGTGCGGAAACTCTGCCTTTAGACGAAGCTGTTGGGGTCACGAAGCTGTTGGGGTCAGGTCGCACATCGCACATCAGGCGGACGCGGAGTAAGCCGCGGGCGTGAGGTGCACTTGAACTTCATGCAAACGCGACCTGCAGTCGGAAACGGCGGTCGTAGTTCATCTTCTTCAATACCTTCGTCATCGCCTTCCGGTCAGCCTTGCTGAGCCTCTTGAGATCCAGCTTGCGCTTGTATCGCGAGCTCGTGAGCTCAAGCGTTTTACTGCCCACACGAATCGCTACAAGGAAGTTATCCTGCCAGTCCTCTTCGGTATCGGCCTCGTCAGAGACCTTGACACCTCGCTCTTCGTCGGGCAGTAGGCGCTCCCACTTCACATCCCGCAGGAGTGTGATCGAGCGCCCACCGGTCGAGTCCTCTGAACTGGACACGAAAAAAGACACGATCAGGTCATCTCCGGTTTCGAGCGCCACAAATGCTACCGGCTCATATGTTTCCATCATTCGTCGTCCAAAGTTCTCTGCACCAGTGTGCTGTGTGCCCACCTATCCCGCACGGGAGCCGCCAATACATCGGCGCCCCCCAGCGCCCCATTCTCTCCCTTTGGACTGTAATGGCGCTTGAGCCACGCTGTCAGCCCCTCCAGCCCCGGGAAGAGCACCCGCTCGGTAATGTTGGACTGGTCCAGCTTCTCGCGGATCTCCCACTTGAGGCCGGCGGGGATGACGATCTTGCGGGCCACGCCCGGATGCTGGGCGAGCCAATGGTCCATCGTGGCCTTGGGGTCCGACATCACAGAAAAGAAGGCGAACTGGTTGACGATACGATCGTCAATGGAGGGCGGCTCGAAGAACAGCGCGAACGGGCGCGGGCAGAGCGCGTCCAGTTCCTCCAAGGACTTGACTGTCTCCGACAGCATCTCGACGGTGAAGACGTTGGCACCCTCACGCGCCAGACGCTCTGCGAGCCGGTCTGGGACCAACTCGTGGGTGCGTAGGTAATTGGCGCCCCAGATGGCACCGTCGCAGTCGAACTGCTCGATGTTGGCGGTGGCGAAGTGCAGTGCGGCGAAGGGCGAGTAGGTCCAATCCATGAGCCGTGTCGGCAGGCCATAGTGCTGCGCCACAGACAACCAGTGCCAGACCGAGTCCCGCTCGACGACGCGGCGATGGGCATACTTGCGAAAATTGCGCAGCAAATGGCGCTCCAGGCCCGCATAATCGCCGCCCAGCCGGCACAGCGTGGTCTCCAGCCGATAGCTGTCGTCGGACAGCCCGCGGAAGGCGTACCGGGAGCGGTAGCGGCCGAGCTCCGGAATCCAGGCCTCGGCAAACAAGGCCTCCTGGAGGTCGTTCCAGCTCTCGACGCGGGTCTCTTCCATCGCGGCACTCGTGTGGTGGGTGTCAGCGCCGTGGCAGCGTACTGCACGCGCATGACGACTGGGCTACCGACCGAGCGGTCATCCCCGGAGAGCATACCGCCCCTCCGCTGAACGCGGTGAAGGAGCTAACATTCATGGACCAGAGGAGAGACGCCATGAACAATGAGGAAAAGAAACTACGCCCCTGGGACAGTCTCGACGTGGAGGAGCAGACCGAGCTTCGCGTGGCCTTCGGCCACTATCTCGATACGCTCCCTCCAACCTGTTCGCTGGAAACGAAAGTGGATCGTTTCCGACGCTGGCTTCAGCATCACGGGGTAGATTACCAATACACACCGTGACGCTCCCACTTCGCTGACCACAGCCGGGACCACGCTCGGGGCCGCTTCGGATCGGGAACTGGCCTAATTCTCCCATTCAGAGCCCTTTGCCCGGCGTCCGCTTTCCGCCCAGCGGGACGCTCTTGTCCAAGCTCTACGCCGCAGCGTCACCAGGTCCGCGCGCGACGTCAAGAACGCGAGCACACGTTGAGGTACCCTTTCGCACACTGGGCACCGGCTGTGGCCGGGCTGCGAGACCTCGACTGGCATGGGGAGTACGGAGTACGTGGATCGCACTGCAAGCCAACAGAACCTCGCCGGCTTCATCTGGTCCGTGGCGGACCTGCTGCGGGGCGACTTCAAGCGCTCGGACTTCGGGCGCATCATCCTGCCCTTCACGCTGCTGCGGCGGCTGGAGTGCGTGCTCGCGCCGACGCGCAAGCCCGTGCTGGAGCGCTACCAGGCCATCCAGGACTCAGGGCTGGATCCGGATCTGATTCTGCCCAAGGTCTCCGGGCAGCGGTTCTACAACGTCTCCCAGTACACGCTCGCCAACCTCGGCGAGGGCGAGACGCGGGCCAACCTGGAGGACTACGTCGCCAAGTTCAGCGCCAACGCCCGGGAGGTGTTCGACAGCTTCAACTTCGACACCTGGCTGGACCGCCTGGCCAGCGCCAACCTGCTGTACCTGGTGGTGCAGAAGTTCGCAGTCCTAGATCTGCACCCCAACGCCGTCTCCAACTACGAGATGGGTCTGGTCTTCGAGGAGCTGATCCGCCGCTTCGCCGAGGCCTCCAACGAGACCGCCGGCGAGCACTTCACCCCGCGCGACGTGGTGCGCCTGGCCACCACCCTGGTCTTCGCCCCGGACCGCGAGATCCTCACCGGCGCCGGCGTGATCCGCACCATCTACGACCCCTGCTGCGGCACGGGCGGCTTCCTCGCCACCGGCATCGAGCAGGTGCTGGAGTGGAACCCCCAGGCCCGCGTCATCCCCTACGGCCAGGAGCTGAACCCGGAGTCCTACGCCATCGCCAAGGCGGACATGATGATCAAGGGCTACGACCCGAAGAACATCACCTTCGGCAACACCCTGGGCGACGACCAGCTCCCGTTCGAGCACTTCGGCTACGGCCTCGCCAATCCGCCCTTCGGCGTCGACTGGAAGAAGGTGCAGAAGGCGGTCACCGACGAGCACCAGCAGCGCGGGCACGACGGGCGCTTCGGCCCCGGGCTGCCGCGGGTCTCCGACGGCTCGCTCTTGTTCCTGATGCACCTGCTCTCCAAGCGCCGGCACGACGCCACCGGCACCCGCATCGGCATCATCCTGAACGGCTCGCCGCTCTTCACCGGCGGGGCCGGCTCCGGCGAGTCCGAGATCCGCCGCTGGATTCTGGAGCACGACTGGCTGGAGGCCATCGTCGCCCTGCCCACGGACCTCTTCTACAACACCGGCATCGCCACCTACGTCTGGGTGCTCACCAACCGCAAGGAGGCCCGCCGCAAGGGCAAGGTACAGCTCATCAACGCCACTGGCCTTTGGGCGCCCATGCGCAAGAGCCTCGGCAGCAAGCGCCGCTACCTCACCGACGAGCACATCGCCGAGATCGCCCGAGCGCACGACACCTTTGAGCAGACCGAGATCAGCAAGCTGTTCGACACCACGGACTTCGGCTACCGGCGCATCACCGTCGAGCGGCCGCTGCAGCTCGCCTTCCACCCCAAGGACGCCATCCGGCTGGAGGCCCTGCAGGCCGACAAGGGCTGGGCCAAGCTCGATGCAGACCGGCAGCAAGTGCTGCTCGACGCCCTGGGCAGCCTGCCGGATCAGCCCTGGTACGCCAGAGACCAGTTCTTCAAGACGGTCAATGAGCACCTCGACACCAACCTCAGCGCCCCGGAGAAGAAGCTGCTCCAGAAGCACCTCGGCGAGCACGACCCCGAGGCCGAGGTCTGCAAGACCAAGGGCGCCGTCGAGCCGGACCCGGACCTGCGCGACTACGAGAACGTCCCCCTCGCCGAGTCCGTCGAGGACTACTTCGCCCGCGAGGTGACGCCCCACGTGCCGGATGCCTGGATCGACGACAGCAAGCGCGACACCCAGGACGGCGCCGTCGGCATCGTCGGCTACGAGATCAACTTCAACCGCTACTTCTACAAGTACCAGCCGCCGCGCCCGCTGGCGGAGATCGACGCCGAGCTGAAGCAGGTGGAGCGGGAGATCATGGCGCTGCTGGGGGAGGTGACGGCGGATGCTCCGGGCCGCGAGGAGCGCTGACCGTGCAGCACGGGCCGCGAATACGGGCATTGATGCTCCGTCCGCGGCCTAAATGCATCCATTAGCTCTATGATTTTTCAATCTTTTTTCCTAAATCTTCAAATAGCGTCAGTCCACTGATGCTATTCTTTAGCCCCACGTCCAGGATCACCCTCTAGCCGAACACCGAACCATGCTGAGCGTCTCCGCCAAAGAGGTCGAAGCCAGACTGCGCTTGGACAATCCCTGGTGGTCCGGTCGGGGCGGCACCCAGTTCACGGCCTTGCCTCGGCGCGGCTACCTACCCTCCTTTTATAACCTCGTCGCTGATCTCGGGGTCAACCGTGCCGTCGTGCTACTTGGTCCGCGGCGGGTCGGGAAGACCGTTTTGGTCCATCATGCCATCGAGCGCTTGCTCGACGACGGAGTCCCGCCGACGCAGGTCATGTACCTGTCGCTTGACACACCGGTATATACCGGGTTTTCGCTGGAGTGGCTCAGTGGGCTCATGCAGGAGCTGCACGGGCTCGACACCGATGCAACCCGCTATCTGTTCTTCGACGAGATCCAGTACCTCAAGGACTGGGAGCGCCATCTCAAGTCCTTGGTGGACGCATTCCCAAACCACCGCTTCATCGGCACCGGGTCTGCGGCAGCCGCGCTGCGGCTCAAAAGCCAAGAGTCGGGGACCGGCCGCTTCCCCGACTTCCTGCTGCCGCCGCTGACGTTCAGCGAGTACCTGCAGTTCGTTCAGCGGGAGGCGGATCTCATCGAACGCGACCCCGATTCTTCCCGGGGCTTCCGTGCCACCTCCCCGGCCGCGATGGACGCGATCAACGACGAGTTCATCAACTATCTGAACTTCGGCGGGTATCCCGAGGCCGTGTTCACCGAACGGGTGCAGCAGGACCCTGCGCGCTTCATCAAGAGCGATGTCATCGACAAGGTGCTCCTGCGGGACCTGCCGAGTCTCTACGGCATCAGAGATTTTCCAAGAGTTGAACAGCCTGTTCGCCACGCTCGCGTACAACACGGCCCAGGAGGTGGAGGTCGGACAGCTATCCCAGAATTCGGGCGTCGTGGCCAACACCCTGACGCGCTATCTGGAATACCTGGAGGCCGCGTTCCTGATCAAGCGTATTCGAAGAGTGGACGAGTCCGCAAGACAGTTCAAGCGCACCCGCGGCTTCAAGGTCTACCTCACCAACCCCTCCATGCGCGCGGCTCTGTACGGCCCCGTCACCGGCGATCATGAAGCTGTCGGCGCCCTCGCGGAGACGGCAATCTACGCCCAGTGGATACACGCCACATCCTTCATCGAACGGCTGTACTTCGCACGTTGGAAGAAGGGGTTGGAGGTCGACGTCGTGGGCCTGGACATCGGCCAGCGCAAGGCGGACTGGGTGGTAGAGGTCAAGTGGACGGACCGCTTCTTCGAGCGACCACGCGACCTGAAGGGCGTCCTCGCATTCGCCCGGCGCAACAGTCTGAGCCGTGCGCCGCTCGTGACCACGCGCACCAAAACCGGGGTCTTGGATGTGGATGGCATAGAGCTGCAATTCGCACCCACGAGCCTACACTGTTATACCATCGGTCGAAACGTGCTGGACCGCGTTCGGTGACCAAGGACGCTATGCGACCAAAACCTGCTCATCCACATCATAAGTACCGTGTCACGCGACGAATCAGCACAGTACTACAGTGAGCAGCAGGCGGCGGAGCGGGAGATCCTAGCGCTGCTAGGGGGAGGTGACGCAATGAAGGCCGGGCGGGCTGAATTCTATGCTTGGGCTCTCGGGAACGAGCTTGACAATACCAACCGCGCCATTATCGCGGAATATCTCGTGCATCGAGCCATGGGCTGCGCCGAACGCTATCGCGTTGCCTGGAACGCGTTCGATCTGGAGGCCCCGGATGGCACAACGATCGAAGTGAAGGCGGCGGGACTCGTTCAATCCTGGGAAAGTGCCCAGCCCTGCAAGCCCGATTTCGACATCAGCAAGAAGAAGATGGCATGGCTTGCACGGGAGAACCGATATATCGAGCAGAACTGCCGCAACGCCCACGTCTGGGGGTTTGCTGTCCATGAGGAGCACGATCGTGACAAGGCCGACCCTGATACTTCCCAGTGGAGCTTCGATGTCACCAAGTCAAACTGGCTGGACCAGGGGTTTGGCGACCAA
>NZ_JAIFKJ010000444.1 GCF_019695415.1 Thiohalocapsa sp. | reverse complement strand
GCGCTGGGGGCGGGGTTGGCCGGGCTGGCGCGGGGAGGGTATCGGGCCGCCCCGCGGAACTCCCGGGGGATGCTGGAATGCCAGGAACAGGCCGGGGCGGGGGCGCCCGTCCGGCTCCAGCTCCAGCAGGTCCTCGCCGTGCCAGCGGATCGAGCCTTCGGTAACCTCGTAGTCCTCCTTGCCGGCGAGTACGTAGGCCAGCGTGGACTTGCCCGAGCCGTTCGGCCCCATGATCGCGTGCACCTGCCCCTTCGGCACGGTGAGGTCGAGACCGCGGATAATCTCCGCGTCTTCCTCGGCGATCTTCACGTGCAGGTTCTTGATCTCAAGCATTATCGTCGTTCTTCCTTGTTTCCCGTCTCGTCGATGCTCTGCCAATCCCTGGCGCGGCCCCGGGCGGATGGATGCCCGGAACGCATCCGCGCATCCCGCACAGGGCTGATTAACCGACCGAGCCTTCCAGGCTGATGCCGATCAGGCGCTGCGTCTCGGCCATGAACTCCATCGGCAGCTGCTGGATGACATCGCGCACGAAGCCGTTGACGATCAGCGCCACCGCCTCTTCCTCCGACAGACCGCGCTGCAACGCATAGAAGAGCTGGTCATCGGAAATCTTCGAGGTCGTCGCTTCGTGCTCGAACTGCGCCGTCGGGTTCTTGGCCTCGATGTAGGGCACCGTGTGCGCGCCGCACTTGTCGCCGATCAGCAGGCTGTCGCACTGCGTGAAGTTGCGCGCGCCGCGCGCCTTGCGGTGCGCCGAGACCAGACCGCGATAGGTGTTGTCCGAAAAGCCCGCGGCGATACCCTTGGAGACGATCCGGCTGGAGGTGTTCTTGCCCAGATGGATCATCTTGGTCCCTGAGTCGATCTGCTGGTGACCATTCGAGATCGCGATGGAGTAGAACTCGCCGCGCGAATTGTCGCCGCGCAGGATGCAGCTCGGATACTTCCAGGTGATCGCGGAGCCGGTCTCGACCTGCGTCCAGGAAATCTTCGAGTTGTCGCCACGGCAGTCGCCGCGCTTGGTCACGAAGTTGTAGACGCCGCCCTTGCCGTCCTTATCGCCCGGATACCAGTTCTGCACGGTCGAGTATTTGATCTCCGCATCCTCATGCGCGATCAGCTCGACCACCGCCGCGTGCAGCTGGTTCTCGTCGCGCATCGGCGCGGTGCAGCCCTCCAGGTAGCTGACATACGCGCCCTTGTCGGCGATGATCAGCGTGCGCTCGAACTGCCCGGTGTCCTTCTCGTTGATGCGGAAGTAGGTGGACAGCTCCATCGGGCAGCGCACGCCTTCCGGCACGTAGACGAACGACCCGTCGGTGAACACGGCCGAATTCAGCGCGGCGAAATAGTTATCGGACTTCGGCACCACCGAGCCCAGATACTTCTGGACGAGGTCCGGATAATCGCGCATCGCCTCGGAGATCGAGCAGAAGATCACGCCGGCCTTGGCCAGCTCTTCCTTGAAGGTCGTGACGACGGACACGCTGTCGAACACCGCGTCAATCGCGACATTGCTCGACTGATAGCCGCTGTCTTCCTCAAGCTGGCTCGGCTCGTCGGCCTTGCGCACGCCCGCAAGAATTTCCTGCTCCTTCAGCGGGATGCCCAGCTTTTCATAGGTGCGCAGAAGCTCCGGATCGACTTCATCGAGGCTCGCCGGCCCGTCCATCGACTTGGGCGCCGAATAGTAATAGATGTCCTGGAAGTCGATCGGCGGATACTCCACCTTCGCCCAGGTCGGCTCCTTCATCGTCAGCCAGCGCTGATAGGCGTCCAGACGCCATTCCAGCATCCACTCCGGCTCATTCTTCTTTTCGGAGATGAACCGGATGATGTCCTCGTTCAGGCCCTTCGGGGCCTTGACGGACTCGATGTCGGTGGTGAAGCCGTACTTGTACTTGTCGACGTCGATGTCCTTGACGCGTTCGATGGTGTCGAGATCAGCCACGTCTGTTACTCCCGTCGTTGCTCTTGTCTGTCCTGAACCGGCCTTGCGCGCGGTTCGCTTCTCGTCTCGGACGGCCTCAAGCCGCCGCCGATTGCTGTCTTCGCCGTTCGTAGATCGCCTGCCACGCGCCCAGGAACCGCTCGCCCTCGTCCTCCTGCGAAGACCACCCAAGGCTGATACGGAACGCGCCGGAGGCGGCTTCATTATCCAGCCCCATCACACCACACCCCGGGCCCGCCCCTCCCCTCCCCCCAGACCAGGCCCCA
>NZ_JAIFKJ010000540.1 GCF_019695415.1 Thiohalocapsa sp. | reverse complement strand
CTGGCGCCAACGCTGGCCGCGCCCTGGCGCCGCCGTGCGTGCCGATTTGGATGCTCTGGCACAGTTGTTGGGCGCACACTTGAGTGCCTTTAGCGGGAGCCCCCCGGCACGTGCCTGGACACGCCGCCAGGAGCTGCGCGAGCGCCTGCGCTTTCGCTTCCACGCCCTAGCGCTGTCGCCGGCGGCACCCTTCACCTATTTGGCGCTGGTGGCGCTGGACTTGGAGCGCCTGCGCCGCGCCCTGCTGGATCGTGCCCTCTTTCCGACGGTGCCGGCGGTTAAGACGCATGGGGAGGCCGCCTGATGCTGCGGCCCGTCGCCACACGTTGGTTCGAGGTCCTCTGCCCCCGCAGTGAGGCCGTGCGCACGCTGGCGGAGCTGGCGCGCACCGGTGCCGTGGAAGTCGAGCTGCGCGACCCGGAGGCCGTACACCAGCCGTTGGCAGACATCGCCGCAGGCCTTGCCGAGTACCAACGCTTGGCGCAGCGCTACCAGCGCTACTGGCAGCGCGGTCGCCTGCGCCGCGGCCCGCTTCAGGCGGCGCCCGTAAAGGTGATGGCGCGCGCTTTGGGACGCATTGCCGCTTGGCAGCAGGAGGCGGACCCGCTCATCGACCAGCTGCAGGCCTGTGAAGAGGAGCAGACCGGGCTCAAGTGGCTGGAGCAGATCATCGGCAAGGTGCGCGGCAGCGCTCTGGACTTCTCGCTGGTGACCGGCTCTGGTCCGGTGCTCGGCACCTTCTGCGCCATTCTGCCCGCCGGCACAGCACTCACGCTGCCCGAGCCCATGCTTGCGCGCAGCGTGCCCTGGACGGACGAGGACTGCTGGATGATCCTGGGCCCGACAGACCGGCTCGAGGCCGGTAAGGCGCAGGTGAAGGCCCAGCACGGGCGCATCGTGGTGCGCCCGTCTTGGCTCAAAGGGGATGCCGTCACCGCGCTCGCGCGCATTCGCGCCCGCCGGAGCTTTCTCTCCCGACGGATCGTTCACCTCACCGCAGAGCTGGACAGTCTGTTCGATGAGTACGCCTTGGACGAGAGCCTGGGCGAGGCCATCTGGCTCGACTGGTTCAGCCGCCGTGTGGGCGCACTGGAGCGTCAGGGCGAGCATCTGGCGTGGATCACCGGCTGGACCGACGACCTGGAGGGCGTGCGGCTGAGCGACGCCCTTGAGCGCGCTGGCACCCGTGCACTGCTCAGATTCGCACCACCGCCGCAGGGCATGCGTCCGCCCCAGGTGCTGCACAACCCGGCCTGGCTCAGGCCCTTCGAGCTCTTCGCGCGGGCGCTCGGCGTCCCCGGCGGCGATGAGGCCGACCCGACGCCCCTGCTGGCGGTGGTGGTGCCGCTGCTGTTCGGCTACATGTTCGGCGACGTCGGCCAGGGCCTGGTGCTGGTGGGGCTCGGGCTTTGGCTCATGCGCCGGTTCGATGCGGCGCGGCTTTTGGTGCTTTGCGGCGGCTCGGCGGTCTTCTTCGGCTTTCTGTTCGGCAGCCTGTTCGGCGTCGAGCACGTGATCCCGGCGCTCTGGCTGCATCCGCTGGAGCACCCGCTGATCGTGCTCGCGGTGCCGCTGGTGTTCGCTGTGCTGTTGCTGTCGCTGGGTCAACTCTTAGCCGGCTTCGGCGCGCTCGCTGCCGGACGCATCCGCCGGTGGCTCGCGGTGGATGCCGGCATGTTGGTGCTCTACCTCGGCCTGGTGGGCATGCTCGCGCTCCCCGGTGCCGGGCTGGGTCGGATCGGGGGTTGGATCGCG
The DNA here is from genome assembly GCF_019695415.1 of Thiohalocapsa sp. Lineage (GTDB taxonomy): Bacteria > Pseudomonadota > Gammaproteobacteria > Chromatiales > Chromatiaceae > Thiohalocapsa. The sequence goes on along the minus strand of NZ_JAIFKJ010000540.1, from coordinate 4,828 downwards.
CTGCTGGGGCTCGCCTGGTACGTCGCCGGCTCCTATTGGCTCGCGCACAAGCTGCTGGGGGCGCTGGCCGCGCTGGGGCATCTCGCCGAGAGTGGCCTGCAGCTGCTCACCAACACCCTGTCTTTCGCCCGCGTCGGCGCCTTCGCGCTGGCCCATGCGGCCTTGTCCGCGGCCATTGTCACCATGGCGGCCGCCGCTCCCTGGTGGGCGGCCGTGCTGATCCTGATCCTCGGCAATCTGGTGGTCATCCTGCTGGAGGGGCTCGTGGTCTCCATCCAGACCACGCGGCTCGTGCTGTTCGAGTTCTTCAACCGTTTCCTCAAGGGCACCGGGCGGGTGTTCAACCCGCTGCCGGCGCCCCCCGCCGTCGTCACAGGAGGTCTGTCATGAGCAAATCCGTACTCGTCGCCGGCTCGCTATTCGTCTCCGCCGTGCTGGTGGCGGTGCTGGCGAGCCTGTTGCTGTGGCAGCCGCAGGCCTTCGCGCAGGCGGAGGTAGTGGAGCTCACCGAGCGGATCATCGATCCGAGCGTCCAGCGTTGGGGCTTCGTCGCCGCAGCACTGGCGACCACCGTCGGCGCGCTTGGCGCCGCTTATGCCGTGGCCACCGTGGGTGCGGCCTCGGTGGGCGCGCTGACCGAGAAGCCGGAGCTGTTCGGCCGGGTCATCATCCTGGTGGGCCTCGCCGAGGGAATCGCGATCTACGGGCTCATCGTCTCGGTGCTCATCCTGAACAAGATCTGAGCGGGCGGACCGACCGCCATGGCAGACGAGACCGCCGTCCGGTGCGTCTTCATCGGTGACGCCGTCAGCGCTGCCGGCTGGCGCCTCGCCGGTGCCGAATGTCACACGCCGCGGGCCGCCGAGCTGCCGGGGCTGCTGCGTGCATTGCGCCGGAGCGGCGATGTAGGGCTGATCGTGCTCACGGCCGAATGGGCGATGCATCTGCCACCGGCGCTGCGGGAGGAGGCGGCGGCCAGTCAGCGCCCGCCCTGTGTGGTAGTGGCGGACGCCCGCGGCCGCGTCGAGCCAGCGGACCTCACCGCCATCTTGAAGAAACAGCTGGGGTTAGCCGAATGAACACCGAAGAGCGCGAGCGCGCCCTGCTGAAGCTCGTGGAAGACGAGCGCGACAAGGTCTGCAGCCGCCTGCTCGCCGAGGCCGACGAGCGCGCCCGGACCATGGTCAGAGACGCCTACCAACGCGAGCGCGCAGCGCTGCATCAGCGCATCGTTGCCGAGCGCAGCCGCGCGGAGGGCATTCTGCGCGCTGCCGCCGCAGAGCGCGCCACCGCCGAGCGCCGCCGCGGCGAGCAGGCTGACGCGCGACTCATCGCCGCCGCCTGGCCTCGGCTGCAGGCACAGCTCGCAGAGCGTTGGTCCAACCCGGACCAGCGTCGGCGTTGGGTGCAGACGACGTTGGCGCAGGCCATCGAGCGGCTCCCCAGCCGCGGTTGGACCATCCGCCACGCCGGCGGCTGGCCACAGGCCGAGCGGGAAGCAGCGTTGGCGCAGCTGGCGCAAGCCGGCATCTCCCCGCCGGCGCTGCGCGCGGACGGCGATCTGGAAGCCGGGCTTGTGGTCGCCGCCGGCGGCGCGGTGCTGGACATGAGCCTCGAGGGCCTGCTGCGAGACCGTGCCCGTATCGAGGCGCGACTGCTGGCGCTCGCCAAGGGCCGGCACCAGCCAAGAGGCGGCGCCCGCACACCCATCCGGGCTGCAGCGCAAGAGGCCCCGTCATGAGCCGTGCCATCACCACCTGGATCAGCGGCCCGGTGCTGCGTGCGGCCTCCGAGGGCGCCTTTCTGCTGCGGGAGGCCGTGGTCGTCGGCGAGGACAGGCTGCTGGGGGAGGTCATTCGTGTGGCCAGGGAGGAGATCACTGTCCAAGTCTATGAGGACACCTCGGGTTTACGGCCCGGGGACCCCGTCGAGGGCAGCGGGCGGCTCCTGTCCATTCGTTTAGGTCCGGGCATCCTCGGCAACATCTTCGACGGGCTGCTGCGACCCATCGGGGTGGATGGTGCGACCGCCGAGTCTTGTCCCGAAACCGAGATGGCTGCCGACGCCGCCTGGGTCCGCCCGGGCATGCGCGAGGCTCCCGCCGGGCGCTTTCGGTTTGCACCGACGGTGGCCGTCGGCGATCGGGTCGCAGCGGGCACGGTGCTCGGCGAGGTCGGGCCAGAGGGCGCCGAGCCCACCGAGCAGGGCCTGCGCCAGCGCTGTTTGGTGCCGCCGGATGCCGCCCCCGGCGAAATCGTCGAGCTGGCGGACGCCGGCACGGCTGCCGAGGATGCGGCTGTGTGCACAGTGCGCACCGACGACGGCGGCGAATACGATGTCGCCCTATCTCACCGCTGGCCAGTGCGCCTGCCGCGGCCCGTGGCCAAGCGCCTGCCCACGGACGAGCCCATGCTGACCGGCCAGCGCATCCTGGATTGTCTCTTCCCCATCGCCCGCGGCGGCACCGCGTCCATCCCCGGCGGCTTCGGCACCGGCAAGACGGTGCTGCTGGAGACCATCGCCAAGTGGTGTGATGCCGACGTCATCGTCTACGTGGGCTGCGGCGAGCGCGGCAACGAGCTTGCCGGCTTGCTGGCGGAGTTCTTGGAGCTGGAAGACCCGCGCACCGGCCGCCCGCTGCTGGACCGCACCGTGGTCATCGCCAACACCTCCAACATGCCCGTTGCCGCCCGCGAGGCCAGCATCTACACCGGCATCACCGTTGCCGAGTACTTCCGCGACCAAGGTCTCGACGTGGCGCTGATGGCCGACTCCACCAGCCGCTGGGCAGAGGCGCTGCGGGAGGTCTCAGGCCGCCTCGGCGAGCTGCCGGGGGAGGGGGGCTATCCGGCCTACCTGTCCTCCAGGCTCGCGGATTTCTACGAGCGCGCGGCGCGGGTCGAGACGCTCGCCGGCGATAAGGGCTCCGTCAGCGTTCTGGGCGCCGTAAGCCCGCCGTCGGGGGATTTTTCGGAGCCTGTGACCAACCATACCCGCCGTTACGTGGGCTGCCTGTGGGCACTGGACGTGCGCCGGGCGCAGGCCAGGTTCTACCCGGCCATCCACCCGCTGACCTCCTACAGCGACAGCGCCCAGGGCCTGGCGCGCTGGTGGCACAGCGAGGGCTGCACCCGCTGGGAGACCCTGCGCCGACGCTTTCTGACACTGCTGGAAGACGAGGCGCGCCTGGAGCGCATGGCCCGCATCATCGGCCGCGACGCCATGCCGGCGCGCCAGCGCCTGACCCTGCTCTGCGCCCAGCTCATCAACCAGGCCTTCCTGCGCCAGTCCGCGTTCTCCGAGATCGACCGCTACGCCACACCCCAGCGCCAGGCGGTGATGATGCGCCTCATCGGCAGCTTCATCGACGCCGGCGACAAGCTGCTGGAGGAGGGGGTGCCGCCGGAGCGCATCAACGAGGCGCCGATCTTCCGCGCGCTGATGCGCATGGGCGAGGAGATCCCCGAAGGCGACTGGGAGCGGTTCTCGGAGCTGGACCGGGAGCTGACCGCAACGGTGCGGCGGCTGCGGGAGGAACCAGCGGAAGTTCAAGTTTGAAGTGGGAAGCTCGAGGTGGGACGTTTGCAGTTGGAGCGGGTGCCGCATGCCCGCCCCCTTTGCGTCGTCGCATCGTCGCGTCGTTGTGCGAATTTTCATCTTGCCATCTCGCGCCCATCCTGCAGCGTCGCTGCGTGGTTGAACCGCTCCGGGGGTGCGTGGCACCAGCGGCGTGGGACCCCGGTACGTGGTGCTTGAGGGGCGCGAGCGCTCTGATCGCCCAGAGGCTGCTGCGGCGGCGTGTCCGTTGTGTTAGTGTCGGTTTCTACAAATTTGTAGAGACCGGTGATTCAATCATGGCGACACAGATCTCAGCGCACATTTCGGACGAGACGCGACGCCAGATCGAGAGCTTCGTGCGGCAACGCGGCATCACCAAGGCCCGCCTCATCGAGGATGCGCTCCAGCACCATCTCGCGGCGCTGCGGGAGATTCCGGACGACATTGTGGTGCCGGCTAGGCTGATCCTGAGCCGGCAATCCTTCGACGACATCGTCGCCGAGCTCGAGTCGCAAGCGCCCCCGAGCGAGGCGCTGCGCGAGCTGATGCGGGGTGATGCCTGATCTCGACCTTCGGGAGGTCGTCGTCCGGCCGCTGGATCGGGCCGATGACCGTTCCGCCTTCTCCTGCGGCAATGTCGAGCTCGACCGGTTCTTTCAGCGCTACGCCGGACAGAACCAGTTTCGGCACCACATCGGCACGACGTACATCGCCCTGGTCGGCGACCGCTTGCTCGGTTTCGTCACGGTGAGCCCGGGAGAGCTGGCAGGCGAGACGGTCTCTGAACAGACCTGCAAGCGCTTGCCCACCTATCCCTTGCCGATCCTGCGCATGTCGCGTCTGGCGGTGGACCTGAGGGCGCAGGGGCAAGGCGTCGGCAAGCTGCTGCTCAGGTTTGCGCTCAAGTTGGCGCTGGAGCTGCGCGAGCGATTCGGCTGCGTCGGTGTCGTCGTCGATGCCAAGGCGGAGGCGGTGGATTTCTACCGCAAGCTCGGCTTTCGCCCGCTGACAGTGCTGCAAGGCGCGCTCGGCGACCGCCCCGAGCCATTGCCGATGTTCCTGGCCGCTCGGCAGATTGCCGCGCTGCTGGGCTGAGGGTCGGACGAGGGTCAGGGTCAGAGGGTCAGCAGAGGGTCAGAGGGTTAGGGTCAGGTCTCACATTGCACACCCGGGCACGCGGCGTTACCCTTCGTGGCGGCAAGGCGTCCTGGAGGTGGGCAGATGGCGAGACCGCTGCGGCTGGAGTCTGCCGTCGCTCGTTGCCGCGTGC
>NZ_JAIFKJ010000537.1 GCF_019695415.1 Thiohalocapsa sp. | reverse complement strand
CGGGGGTGTAGTGAGGAAACCAGTGATAGGCAACGGGACTCGGTGCGTGCCGGCAACGGTGTGGTGGGATTGGCGTGGTGGGGGAGGAGGGGCGGGAAGGGGCCGGGTGGGGGGGGAGGGCCGGGGCTGAGGGCTCGGGGCTGATTGTTTGGGGCGCCGCGCCGCTCGTCGGCTTGGGGCGCAGCCTCGTTAGCCGCGGGCGTCGTCCCGACGACGACGGGCACGCAGCACGTGCAACAGGCTGCCGACGTTGGACCGCTCTTCGTCCAGCACCAGCGTGATCGCGATTTCCTCCAATGCCGCGAGCGTCGCCAGTACCGCCGCGACGCGAAAGGGCCAGGCTGCCAAGTCGAGGAGCAATAGGAACAGACCAACCGCCGACGCCGCGACGGCCACCTTCACCAGCCGAGTGTGGTAACTGGTGAAGCGGCGAAAGCGCAGCAGGCCCACCAGCGCCGGGACGACGAAGCTCGCCACGACGGCGCCGAAGGCGATGCCTTCCTCACGCACCAGGCCCGGCCAGAGCAGCAGCATGGAAACGGCGACCGCAGCGTAGACAGCCACGTCCGCCCAGGAGTCCAGCATCGCGCCGAAGCGGCTGGCCTGTCCTGTCAGCCGAGCGAGGGTGCCATCGATGGCGTCGGTGAAGAAGGCGACGGCCAGGAGCCAGAGGAATGCCTCACGATGCCCCTGCAATGCCAGCAGCAGTAGGACAGGCGCCGCCACCAGCCTGAAGGCGCTGAGTAGGTTCGGCAGTTGCCAGCGGTGTAGATCCCTCATAGCCGGAACCAGGCCTGCAGCGGGGTGTGATCCGACAGCCGGTGCCAGGGCGCAAGCCCCAGGCGCTCGGCCCGCACCGGCATGACCCCGCGGCAATAGATGCGATCCATGGGGAGCACGGGCGCCACCGCCGGCCAAGTGCGCGCATGCCGGCCATGCAGGGTGCGAAACACCTCCGTGAGACCGAGCTCGACGTTGAAGTCCCGCTCCGCCCGACCGGACCAGTCGTTGAAGTCGCCGGCAACGATCAGTGGCTCGCGGTGGGGCACATGCGCCTCGATGCGCGCACACAGGCGTTGGATTTGCGGGCGCCGCTCGGCGCCGAAGAAGCCGAAGTGTACACAGACCACGTGCAGCCGGTCGCTTGCACCTGGCACCTGGATCACGCCGTGCAGCAGACTGCGACTGGCGGCGAAGGGGTAGGGCGAGACGCCGATATTCTCCCACTCCTGGAAGGGATAGCGGCTCAGAATGGCATTACCGTGGTGGCCCTGGTCGTAGATCGCGTTCCGGCCATAGGCATGGTGCGGCCAGACCGTGTCGGCCAGGAACTCGAACTGCGGGTATTCCGGCCACTCGTGCAGCCGTTGGGCGTGGCTCGCATGCTCACCCAGGGCTTCCTGCAGAAAGACGAGATCCGCGCGGGTTGCCGCCAGGGCATCGCGCATCCGGTGCAGCACGAACTGCCGCCCGCTCATGCTGAAGCCCTTGTGGATGTTGTACGTCAGAATGCTGAGCTCGCAGGTCATGTGCGGTTGAGTCTTCCTCGGCTGGGTCCGTCGGCTCGTTGCGGCGCGCAGCCCCGGGGCGGGAGCCGACCGGGATAGGCCGTCACGCCTACCAGGGGCGGCGGCGCAGGCGCAAACGGTAAAGCACCGGCGAGGCCAAGTTGTCCAGTAGAGTAAAGAGGATAACCAACACCAGCACCTCCAGCGCGGTGAGCTGCAAAGGCAGCATCAGGCCGAGCCCCGGAAACAGCGATTCGGGTACCGTGTCCAGCAGCAGCGCCCGGCTGCTGCGGGTACGGCCGAGACGGCGCTTGACGAAGCTCGCGAGCAGATCCCCCGCCATGGCCAGGGCAGCGGCTGCGGCACCGAGCATCGGCGACAGCCCGAGCAGCGGCGCGAGCAGCGTGCCGGCTGCGATGGCCCCCGCCAGGCCGCGCCAGGTCTTGGCGTCACCCAGCAGCCGGTGGCCGTCCCGCAGCCGCAGGCCCAGATCCACCGGTGTCGACCAACGCCCGCCGAGCAGCGTCTGCAGCAGCACCGGCGTGCCATTGGCGGCGATGATCAACAAGAACAGGGGCCACATAGGGGGCTGGACGACGCTCGTTGTGCCTGGTGCGCTGGCAGGGCGCCTGCACCGGTGCGGCGGCAACAGCGTACAGCAGGCGTGGCTCTTAGGGAGACGCTGATTTATTGGGCATCCTGCCCAAAAATCAGACGGAGCCGG
>NZ_JAIFKJ010000430.1 GCF_019695415.1 Thiohalocapsa sp. | reverse complement strand
TGTCACTGAGTTGGAGGCAGATGCCGAATACTTGGGCTGAATTCAGCTGGGGCATGTCGGCAGCGTGACCGTAGAAGGCGATGTGGCCGGACAGCAGCCGTTGCCGCGCCTTGGCCTGCTCACGGAGGTTCGGTTGCATGTGGGCCAGGCGCTGGCGTTGCACCCAACGCGAGGCGGCCGCGAAGTGCGGCTTCAGCAGGGTCCCGATCAGGGAGAGATCCTGAACCGCGGCCTGCATGGGCCGCGAGCGGCGGCTGTACCAGAGCGCGGCCGTGCCCACCAGCAGCAGCACCTGGAGAATCACCAGTACGAAGACGTACCAGGACACGTTCACCGGCTGGTCGCCCTCGTAATGGAGCAGCGCGGAGGCGACACCAATGCCGGCAATGAGGCCCAGCACCCCGAGGCCCACGGTCACCAGGCGCTGGCCGCGGGCGAAGGCAGAGCCCGGCAACAGCGCCTGGATGGCTGCGTCCTCCCCGCCGCGGCGGATACCGAGCCAGCGGCGCAGTGCTGCACTGCGATGCGCTGGCGTATGCTCCGGGGCCTTGATCTGCGGCCCGATGCGCTCACGATAGAGGCGCCGATCACGTTCGGAGAGGCGCTTGCGTTCTGAGGGGTCGGTACGCAGGCGCTGCTCGTCGCGGTCGACGTAGTAGTCGAAGTCCAGCAGGTCCGGCAGGCGCCAGCGGCTCGTGTCCGGCTCCCCGGCCGGCTCCGGACCGGTATGCACAGCGGATTCCATGGCAGTTGCTTCTGGGGCAGTTGCTTCTCGGGACGGTCGCTTCTGACGGGCGACTGGGCGTTGACTGGTGTGGTGCTGGGCTGGAATACGGTATGGCAGGCTGCTGCGGCCGGCTCCCGGGGTGGGAGCGGCGCCTACTATGAGGACAGCGCCAGCACGTTATACCCTGCTTCCGGCGCCGATCAAGGGTCGCGCACCGGGTTCGACATGGGGATGTGCGGCCATCGCCGGCACAATGACAGCGTGCAGATAGTGAGACGAGTGTTCATGCACAGCCATAAGCCAGCCAGGGATGCGAGAGCGGGCCTCGGGCGACCCAGCGCGCGGCGCACGCGGCAGCGTACCGACGACAGCGACGAGATGCGGGCGCTGCTGCACGTCCTTGACGAGCACCCCGATGAGGCGCTCCTGCAGCGGGCACTCAGTCACGCCCATTACCGCGTTCTCGCCCGCGCCGCCGAGGCCGCGGCCGACGGCCTGCACTATGCACTGGAGCCGGCGCTGATGACCGCCTTCGGGCGGCTGGCCGCGTTGGATCACAAGCACGATCCGGGCTGCCTCGCCAAGGGTGCCATTGCCCGAGCGCTGGTGGCGCTGGACTGCCTGAGCGCAGACTTCTTCCGCCAGGGTATCCGACTGCGGCAGCTGGAGCCCGTTTGGGGCGGGCGCATCGACACCGCCGCCGATGTGCGTGCGACCTGTGCCATGGGCCTTGCGGTATCCGGTGCCGCGGATGCGCTGCTCGATCTGGTCGACCTGTTGGTGGACCCCGAGCACCGGGTGCGCAGTGGTGCGGTGCGCGCCATTGCCTGCACGGAGCCGCGCGCCGCGGAGGCGGTTCTGCGCGCCAAGGCGCTGTTGGGCGATGTCGAGGCTGAGGTCGGTGGCGAGTGCTTCCAGGCGCTGCTCGTCGTGGCGCCGGACACCGCCCCGGCCTTCGTTGGCCGCTGGCTGGAGGGAGCCCCCGATGCTGATGCCCAGCTGGCCGAGCTCGCGGCCTTGGCCCTCGGTGAATCCAAACTCGATGCCGCCGTTGCCCTCCTGCGCGCGCGCTGGGAGGCTGAGCCGCTGCGCGGTCAGCGCCAGCGGGTGCTGCTTCGGGCGGCGGCCTTGGCCCGCACACCGTTGGCTCTGGAATGGCTGTTCGGGCTTGCTGCAGACGCGGATACCGCAACGGTGCAGCAAGTCATCGAGGAGCTGGCCGTGCACCGCCGTCAGCAACGCATTCGTGATGCCCTGCGCGAGCGCCTGACTGCGCGTGGCGAGCCCATCCTGCTCTCGGCCTTCGATGCGCTGTTTGCGACGCCGCCCGCTGCCAGAGGCTCGGAATAGGGCGCGTGGCCACCAACCGGTAAGCCGCGCCACACGCCCCGCCGGCAAGCCCCCCGGTTGCGTGCTGCCGTCCCCGCGCCCTTGCCCTCAGCCCTTGCCCGACGGGCGTCCGCCCCTTTCCGAGGCCTCCCGGGGGGCCGCGGGTCGGGCACAAA
>NZ_JAIFKJ010000377.1 GCF_019695415.1 Thiohalocapsa sp. | reverse complement strand
GGACTTGATCGTAACGCCGGCCGGTCGCTCGCCTTGTGGGAGCGACGTCCCCGCCATGACTGGGCGCCCGTGGCGCCGAGGACGGCGCTCCCACAGCAGAGGAAGGACGATGCCAGACTCTGTCTCTTGCCTGGTCCGGTACTGGACGACTGCATGATTGGCGAAATGCAAGACCTGCGACCCCGTTGTTGTGGATCGCGATGCGAGGCCGCTAACCCCAGGGATCTAGCCCGCCGAGGACGCCGGCCTTGCGGGCCGATCGCACCTGCGCGGCATCGATCCGATCACGCCGCAGGTTGACTGTTTCGGCGCCGTTCTCCTCGATCCGTTTGGCTGCCTCGGGCAGTCGGCCGGCCGCGTCGGCGAGTAACGCCGGCAGGTCCTTGGCCCGGAAACGCTGGCGGAACAGGCGCGTCGCGGCGGACTGGGCGAGCAGATCCCTGGCGCCAACGCTGATGGGTTGCGGCAGCTGTGCATCCAGGCTCACCTGGTCGATGACCGCCTTGAGCAGCCGCGACAGCTTGCGTTGGTCCATCCGGGTATTGGCCATGCGCCGCAGTCGCTCGGCGACGAGTCGCTCGACGGCGGGCTGCGGTGTGGTGGACGTCTGCTCGACCGCGTGGACTGTCGCGCCCTCGTGTATGGGCTGCGACGGAGAGGACTCGGTAGCCGGTCTTGTAGGCTCGGGTGGGGACTGAGGCTCGGACTCGGGCTCTCGCTCGGGTTGTGGCTGAGCGTCGACCTGGGGCTCGGCCTGGGCAATCGGCGCGTAGGCAGCGGTGGGCGCAGACGACGGAGGCCGGGGCGCACCCACAGCCGGGCTCTGCGCCGGCTGCGCCGCGGACGCCGGTTCGGGCGCCGGCTCGGGCTCGGACCGCTGCGCGTCGGCAACAGCCGTCTCGGGTAGGGTAGCAGCAACCGGGTCGTCCCCCGCTTCCGGGGCAGGAGCGGCAGCGGCAGGCTCACGCCGGGCTGGCTCGGGCTGCGCTGGCTCGCGGTGATCCACGGCAGCCGGCGCGGGGCTGGGTGCCGCCTCCGGCTTGTCGTCCTGCGACGACGGTGCGATTTGTGAAGTCTCGGGCGTCGCGGTCGACATCTCAAAAGGGTCCTACTCAAAAGGGTCCTAGTGCTGCACGTTCGCCCGCGCCGAAGGCGCGACTGCGCTGGAATGGAGCGGATGGCTGCCGGGGGCTGCCCGCTGGCCTGCGCCGGAGCCAAGCATCGTTCGATGCGCTGAGGTCCGACGGGTTCTTCCAGCACCATTGTGCCAGCGGTCCAAGTCGTTGCGATGTCGCCGGGCTTACGATGGGATGACGACGGAGCGCCGGCAAGGGAATGGTGAGGTCGGAGCGAGTCCCCAAGCGCTGGTCCAGCAGCCGGAGCACCGACTGATGCAGAATCACCCAGCGAGGCAAGACGATGAAGCGGAGCCAACATGCGATGATCGCGACGGGAATTTCGCGAGCCTGCTCGCAGCGCCGATGTCGGCAAGCCAGGCCGGCCCCTTTGGCGAGCGCCGGGGGGAGCGGTCGGTTCTCCTCGGGCAGCGGTCATCAAGGCGAGTATGACTGGAATGCGAGCCGTTCAAGGAACACGACGACGCGCCGTCAGTGGGTGACCGCGGGCGGTGAGACCTTCGAGCGATCCGCGGTGACCACAGTCGATCCGCAGGAGGGCACGGTCAACCGGAGCATCACCAATCCGGTGGGCGATTCCTATACGACAAGCGGCGGTGTGCGCAGGAACGGCGCTGGAATAGTCACCGTCTGCGGTACAGGGCGTCAGGGGCGGGAAGGCTCCATCACCATCGACCGTGATTAGAAGCGGACAGGCATCGTGGGCCGGCTCGTGAAATACGCGGGCTTTCTTGCATGGGTCTCGCTCGGATGCTGGGCGGCAGCGGTCTATGCACCTGTCTCCCGCTGCGAGGTCGACGTCGCTATTCTTTGTCAGCAGGTGCCCTGCTCGGAAGGCACAAAGGTGGAGATCCAGTTCACGCGGAGCAGCCAACGCAAAGCCGCTGCCTAGGCTGAGTCTGGACGGCGACTTCGCCTCGCCGGCTGGGTCTCATTCCTGATTGGCTTTCGCCGCTGGTCAGCCACCGTGGCGGCGTAGGCGGCCTGATGTCCGGCAGCCCATGCAAGAAAGTACTTTGTATCTCTCTTACCTAGGGAGACGCTGATTTATTGGGCATCCTGCCCAAAAATCAGACGGAGCCGGAAAACGCGGTTTC
>NZ_JAIFKJ010000236.1 GCF_019695415.1 Thiohalocapsa sp. | reverse complement strand
GGACAACGCCGCCGGCGGTGAGCGGGAGCTGGAGCTGTCCTATCTCAGCGGTGGTCTCGCCTGGGAAGCCGATTACGTCGGCGAGCTGGCCCCGAATGAGACAAGCCTCGACCTCACCGGCTGGGTCACGCTTACCAATCCAAGCGGCACCAGTTACCAACAAGCCAGGCTCCAGTTGGTGGCCGGCGAGGTCAACATCGCCGACGAGCCGCAGGCGGATATGATGATGATGGAGGCCATGCCGCGAGCCGCCGCGGCGCCGAACATGCGCGAGGAGAGCCTGTTCGAGTACCACCTCTACACCCTGCAGCGCCCCACCACCATCGCCGACAACCAGACCAAGCAGGTGTCGCTGCTGGATGCCCCGGGTGTGACCGTGAACAAGGAGCTCCTGATCCGCGGCAACCCAGGCAGCTACCGTGGCGCCCGCGGGCAGTTGACGGAGGAGATGGACGTGAGCGTCTTTCTGGAGCTCACCAACGACGAGACATCCAACCTCGGCATGCCGCTGCCGGCAGGCACGGTGCGCATCTACAAGCGCGATACCGCGGGCAACGCCCAGTTCGTCGGCGAGGACCGCATCGACCATACGCCGAAGAACGAGACCGTGCGCCTGAAGCTCGGCGAGTCCTTCGACGTCACCGCCGAGCGCAAGCAGACCGCCTTCGATAAGCGCTCCGGCACCGGCCCCTGGCAGTACGAGTTCGACAGCGCCTACGAGATCCGCCTTCGCAACGCCAAGCCCGAGCCGCAACCCGTCACCGTGCAGGAGCGTATTCCTGGGGACTGGAAGATGCTGGAAGAAAGCGCCCCGCATGCCGTCGGCAACGCCAACACCGCCGTGTGGCGGCTCACGGTGCCTGCCGAGGGCGAGACGGTGCTGACCTACCGCGTGCGGGTGAGGTTCTGACGACGTGAAGCCGACCCCAAGCGCGGACGGTCTCGGGTGAAGCCGAGCCGGCGCACAGCCCATCCCCAACCCGTAAGTCACGCACATGGATCCCTTCCAGGACATTGGTCTCGGGCTGGTGCTGCTCACCTTCGCCGCGAGCTTCGCGGCCTGCTTCTTCTCCAGCCTCTCCGGCGGCGGAGCGGGGCTGATCCTGCTGCCGGTTTTGCTCTTCACCGGCCTGCCCTTCATCAACGCACTGGCGAGCCATAAGCTCGCCGTGGGCTTCATCGGCATCGGCTCAACGCTGCGCTATGTGCGCGAGGGGCTCATCGATTGGCGGGTGTTCTGGTGGACGGCGCTGGTGGGGCTGCCCTTCGTTGTGCTCGGCACCCGCTTTGCAGCAGCGGTGCCGGGGGAGGTGATGGAGCCCTTGGTAGGCGGGGTCATCATCGCGATGGTGGGACTCACCCTCGCGCGCAGGGCGGTGCCCAATGTGTTTGAGCCCTCCAACCTGTCACCCAGGCTGCTGCTCATTGGCTCGGCACTGCTGATCCCCGCTGCCTTCTACTCCGGCTGGATCAGCGCCGGCAGCGGCGTGTTTACCACGTTCATCTATCTTTGGCTGCTGCGCTACGACCAGCTCCACGCCACGTCCATGACGCTCGCCGCCAACGGCATCTTCTGGAACGGCGTCGGCGCGGTCGCCCACGTCTTCATGGGGCATGTCATCTGGCCGCTGGCGCCAGGGCTCATCGCCGGTGCGCTGCTCGGCAGCTACCTGGGCGCCAGCTTCGGCATCAGGCGTGGCAATCGCTTTCTCCGGGTCATGTTCCTCGGGACCGCGGCGGTGACCGGGATACTGCTGCTCTGGCCGACGGTGCGGGGCTGGCTCGGCGCCTGAAGGGAGATTCCGCGATGTTGACGGAAATGGCGTCTGGGTCTAATGTCCGTACCAGAACCTGTACGTACTTATCCTCCACCGCCCGCCGTGAGTGCCATCACCGCCACAGACGCCCGCAAGGGCTTCTTCGACTTGATCAAGCGTGTCAACGAGCGCCATGAGGTGTTGCACATCCGTCATCGCCAAGGCGACGCGGTGCTCATGTCCGAGACCGAGTATGAGGGGCTGATGGAGACACTGGCGCTTTTGTCCAGCGCTGAGTTTCGCCGCAGCCTGGCAGCAGCGCAAGCACAGGCGGCTGCGGGCGACACCCGATCCTTTGAAGAGGTCTTCGACGAGCCGCAGTGAGGACGGACCGTGCCGGAGGGACCCAAACGCTACCGCATTCGGTTCACGCGGCAGGCGGAGAAGGATGTCCAAAAGCTTACCCCCAAGGTGAGGGGCAAACTGAAGGACATCCTTCGCAATCGCCTAGCCGTCGATCCCTATTCAGGCAAGCAGCTCGTGGGTCCACTCAAGGGCTATTGGTCCGTGCGGCTTACCTATCAGGACCGCATCGTCTACGCCATCCATGATGACGAGCTCCTGGTGATTGTGCTCCGGGCGCGCACTCACTACGGCGACTGAGCAGCCCCGCGGCTCGGGCTGAATCGCCCGGCACCGCTGCGCTGAAGATCACTCCCCCAGCATCTCCTGCTCAAGCGACAAATAGATGCCGTAGGCGTTGCGCCGATGGGCGGCGTCGAACGCCGGCAGCTTTTGGAAGCGCGACCAATCGGCCGCCTCGTAGGCCTCGGCGAAGGGGACCATTTCGGCCACGGCTGCGGACATCTGCTCGCGGGTGTACTTGAGATAGTCCAGGGTGCGCGAGACGGCTTCGGCGGGCTCGCTGGCGGCCGGGCCATGACCCGGAATCAGCGCATCGATGCCGGTATCGTCCAGGGATTCAAGCACCGTGAGCCAGCGCTTGGTGTCCGCGCTGCCGGTGAAGGGCACCCGGCCCTCGAAGATGATGTCGCCAGAGATCAGCACATTGTCTGGGCTCACCAGCACGGCGAGGTCGCCGTCGGAGTGGGCCGGGCCCAGATAACGGATATCCAGGGTCACATCGCCCAAGCCGATCTCCGTCTGCTCCGTGATCACCACGTCCGGGCTCACCAGCCGGGTGTCCTCGTTGACCCAGGGGTCAAGAGAGAAGCGCCGCTCCTCCAAACGCTCTTCGGCGGCCGGCGAGTCCAGATAGTCCTGGAAGCCGCCGGGGGCGATGATCCTGGCACCCAGATCCTCGAACACCTGCAGACCGTAGATATGGTCCGCATGATAATGCGTGACGATGACAGTCTTGATGGGCGCATCGGAAACGGTGCGGATCTCGTCGATGAAGCGCTTGGCCAGCGACGGCGAGCCGAGCGCGTCCACCACTGCGATGCCGTCGTCGGTGACGATGGCCGCGGCGTTGGAGATGAAGCCCTTGTTGTCGGTGGCGATGCCTGCCATGCCCTGCACGTAGTAGACGTGGTCCGACACCTTGCGCAGTGGCATGTCGATGTCGATGGGAGTGGGCTCGGCGGCGGCGACCTTGCTCATGCCGACGGCGAGTGCTGCGGACAGGCACAGGCAGAAGGCGTACAAAATGCTTTTGGTGTGGGACGAGGCCATTGGCATACCTGGGCTTTGGTGTAGCGGGTCTGATTCTACATGCACCACCAGTACCACCAACTCATCCAGCAGGCCGATGCTGGCCATACGCTGGTCAATGCGGTCCGATCGGCGCAAGAATCCACACAGGTGACCGTCCGATTGCGGCCATCGGTCCGGCAATCGGCTGCCGGAGCAGCGACAACGAACATGGCAGACGACGGAAGGCATACGGAGGGCGGCGCAACGATCGACGACCTGCTCGTCTCCTGGCTCGACCGTGCTCTGCTCCTCGATCTGGAAACTGGGCCCTCAGGCTGCGTCCACAAGATCGGCGCCATTCGGACCGAGCGGGGTGACGTCCGCGAATTCCGCCGCGAGGGCCGTTTCGATCTTGCCTCGGCGCTCCAGGAGCTGACGGAATTCGCCGGCGACGCCGAGACGGTCATCGGCCACAACCTGCTGGGCCATGACCTGCCGACCCTGCGGGCACTGGCGCCGGCGCTCGGGCTGCTCGGGCGGCCCATCGTCGACACCCTCTACCTCTCGCCGCTCGCCTTTCCGCAGAACCCCTACCACCGGCTGGTCAAGAACTACAAGCTGGTGCGCGACAGCTTGGCGGACCCTGTGGCGGACTGCCGGCTGGCGGCGCAGGTGCTACGGGAGCAGTGCGAGGAGCTCGCCAAGCGCCTCGCCGCCGACGAGCGCGAGACGGGGCTGCTGGCCGCGTATCGCTTCTGCTTCCAGGGCGCGACCTTGCTGGAAGACAACCCCACCGGCGGCAACGGCATTGCCTCAGTGTTCCAGCTGCTCGGGGCAGCCTTACCCAAGGTGCAGCAAGTGCGCGATACCCTGCTCGCGCAATGGCAGGGCCGCGCCTGCACCACGGCGGCACCGCGGCTGATCCTGAATCACATCGAGGACATCAAACTGCGCCCGGTGCTCGCCTACGCCGCCGCCTGGCTCACGGTGGCCGGCGGCAACTCGGTGCTGCCGCCCTGGGTGCGCCAGCGCTTTCCGGCCACGGCGAGCCTGCTGAAAGCCCTGCGCGAGCTGCCGTGCGGTGAGCCGGAGTGCGCCTGGTGCCGAGAGACCCATGACCCGGCGACGCAGCTCCGTCGCTGGTTTGGCTTCGACGCCTTCCGCGCGGAGCCGGCGATGCCCGACGGCACGAGCCTGCAACAGGCGGTGGTCACCGACGGCATGGCCGGCATGCCCCTGCTCGCGATCCTGCCCACCGGCGGCGGCAAGTCGCTCTGTTTCCAGCTGCCGGCGCTGGCGCGCTATACGGGCCGCGGGACGCTGACGGTGGTGATCTCGCCGTTGCAGGCGTTGATGAAGGACCAGGTGGACAACCTGGTGCGCAAGACCGGTGCCACCAATGCGGCCGCGCTATACGGGCTCCTCACCCCGCCGGAGCGGGGCGACGTCATGGAGCGGGTGCGCCTGGGCGACGTGGCCATCCTGTACTTGTCGCCGGAGCAGCTGCGCAACCGCTCAGTGGCCAATATGCTGGCGAGCCGGGAGATCGGCTGCTGGGTGTTCGATGAGGCCCACTGCCTGTCCAAGTGGGGCCACGACTTCCGGCCCGATTATCTCTATGCCAGCCGCTTCATCCGCACCCTGGCCGAGCGTCAGCGGGTCTCCATCCCGCCGGTGGCCTGCTTTACGGCAACGGCCAAGCAGGACGTCATTGATGAGATTCTGACGCACTTCCGCAACGAGCTTGGTCTCGCGCTGACCCTGTTCGAGGGCGGCGTGGAGCGGGACAACCTGGCCTTCGAGGTGCAGCTCGCGGGCAAGCACGAGAAGGAGGCGCGTATTCATGCCATTCTGACTGAGCACTTGAAGCGTCCCGCCGCACCCACCGGCTCTGCCATCGTTTACGCCTCCCGCCGCCGGCGCACTGAGGCGCTGGCGGAGCGGCTGCAACGCGAGGGTTGGGCGGTGGAGGCCTTCCACGCTGGCCTCGACGCACCGGAGAAGAAGCGCATCCAGGACGCCTTCGTGGCCGGCGAGCTGGCGGTCATCTGCGCTACCAACGCCTTCGGCATGGGCGTGGACAAGGAGGACGTGCGGCTCGTCATCCACGCGGACATCCCGGCGTCGCTGGAGAACTACATTCAGGAGGCCGGCCGCGCCGGCCGCGACCGCGAGCCCGCCCTCTGCGTGCTGCTCTACGACCAGCAGGACATCGAGGCCCAGTTCGGCATGGAGGCCCTATCCCAGCTCACCCAGCGGGACATCGCCGAGATCCTTCGGGGACTGAAGCGGGCCAAGCCGAACCGCGACGGCGACGTGGTGGTCACCGCCGGCGAGCTGCTGCGCGATGAGGAGCTGCGCCTCGGCTTCGACCCCGAGGCGCGCGACGCCGATACCCGGGTGCGCATC
This sequence comes from Thiohalocapsa sp., assembly GCF_019695415.1. Taxonomy (GTDB): domain Bacteria; phylum Pseudomonadota; class Gammaproteobacteria; order Chromatiales; family Chromatiaceae; genus Thiohalocapsa. The sequence continues at coordinate 9,064 of NZ_JAIFKJ010000236.1, read as the reverse complement.
GCCATCTCCTGGCTGGAGCGTGCCGGGCTGGTGCAGCGGGACGAGAACCGCACCGGCGTCTTCCAGGGCCGACCGGCGGTCCCGGACCTGGCCACCGCGGAGCGGAAGATCGCCGGACTGAACCTGTCGGCGGCGCAGGGCGCGCGCTGGCTCGCCATTCTTGAGGTCCTTTTGAACGCGGAGCCGGACGACAGCTTCACCGCGGACGAGCTCGCGCTGCTGCCCGCCTGCAAGGAGCATTCAGGCGCCGACTGGGACCGCGGCCAGACCGCAGCGCAGCGGGTGCTGCGCACGCTGCACGACATGGCCCGGGCCGGGCTGGTGGACGAGGGGCCGCAGCTCAGCGCCTTCGTCCGCCACAAGGTGCGCGACAGCTCCCAGGCCATCCTGGCACGGGTGGTCGCCCTGGAGCGGGCCATGCTGGAGGCGCTGCGCGAGCAGCAACCGGACACCGACCCCGAGGACTGGCTGCACCTGTCCCTGCGGCGGCTCAACCAACACCTGCTGGATGCGGGCCACGCCGACAGCACCCCTGACACCCTGCGTGCTCTGCTCAAGGGTCTGTCGCTGGACGGCCGCGGCCTGGCCGGCGCCCGCGGCAGCCTGGACCTTCTGCAGTTGGACCGCGATCACTACCGGGTGCGTCTGCACCGCGACTGGCCGACGCTCGCCCGAACCGCCGAGCGACGGCGCACCGTGGCCCAGCTGATCCTGAGCACCCTGCTGGCCAAGCTGCCGGCAGACGCCCCGCCTGGCGCCGACCTGCTGCTGCGCTTCGGCACCGACGAGCTGACCCGCGCAATTGCCGGCGATTTGGTGCTCGCAGGCGAGGTCCGGGACCCGCTGGCCGCGGCGGACCGCGGGCTCATGTTCCTGCACGAGCAGGGCGCCATCATCCTGCACGGCGGGCTCGCCGTGTTCCGCTCTGCCATGAGCGTTCGGGTGCTGCCGGAGGCCAAGCGTCGGCGCTACAGCAGGGCTCAGTATCAGCCGCTGGCCCAGCACTACGGCGAGCGGGTGTTCCAGATCCATGTCATGGATCGCTACGCCCGCCTCGGCGCCGAGCAGATCCGCCAGGCGCTGGGGCTGGTAGCGGGGTATTTCTCCCTGGGCAAGGAGGCCTTCGTCCAGCGCTTCTTTGGCGATCAGCGCGAGATGCTCTCCCGCGCCACTACTGCCGAGTCCTTCGTCCGCATCGTCGATGCCCTGCGCAACCCGGCACAGACCGAGATCGTTGCCGCGCCCGAGGACGGCAACCGCCTGGTGCTGGCGGGCCCAGGCGCCGGCAAGACCCGGGTCATCGTGCACCGCTGCGCCTATCTGCTGCGGGTGCTGCGGGTACCTGCGCATCGCATCCTGGTGCTCTGCTTCAATCGGTCCGCTGCGCTGGAATTGCGGCGGCGGCTCGGCGAGCTGGTGGGGGACGCCGCGCGGCCGGTGACGGTGCAGACCTACCACGGCTTTGCGATGCGCTTAACTGGACATTCGTACGCCGAGCGTGCCGCCGACGGCAAGGACAACACCCCGGACTTCGAAAGCGTGCTGAGCGAGGCCGTTGCGCTGCTGGAAGGCCAGAAGGTCCTACCGGGCCTCGACCCAAACGCCGCCCGCGAGCGGCTGCTCGCGGGCTACCGCCACATCCTGGTGGACGAGTACCAAGACATCGATGCCATGCAGTACCGGCTGGTGAGCGCCATCGCCGGCCGCACGCTGGAGCGCAATGGCGACGACGGCCGCCTCACCCTGCTCGCCGTCGGCGACGACGACCAGAACATCTACGCCTTCCGCGGCGCCAGCGTGGAATACATCCGCCGGTTCCGGCAGGACTACGACGCCGAGCTCCACTACTTGAGGGAGAACTACCGCAGCAGCGCGCACATCATCGCTGCCGCCAACGCGCTGATCGCCCACAACCGCGAGCGTATGAAGAAGGATCAGCCCATCCGCATCGACCGCGCCCGGGCGCAGGACCCCGCCGGTGGGCGCTGGCACAAGCTGGACCGCCACGCCCGCGGCCGCGTGCTGGTGCAGCAGGTACCGGACTCGGGCCGGCAGGCGGCGGCCATCGTCGCCCGCATGCAGGCACTACATCGGCTCGGCGGCGGCAGCTGGCGGGACTTCGCGGTGCTCGCCCGCCGGCACGATGTGCTGGCGCCGGTGCGGGCGCTCTGCGAGCACGCGGGCATCCCGGTGCGCCTGTGGGCTGACCTGCCGGGCCTGCACCGCGTCCGCGAGGTCCACACCTTCCTCGCCGCCCTGAAGGTGCGCGGACAGATGCCGCTGACGCCGGCGCAGCTCGAAGACCTGCTGCCTATGCAACCTGGGCCATGGCGCGACCTGCTCGGTGAGCTGATTGCCGATTGGCGCGCGGAGCTGAGGGGTGCCGCGGGCACAGCACCCGGCGGCGATGTTGCGGAGAGTCATGCCGGAGACGCCTGTGCGGAGCCGCTCGAAACAGCGCCGGACGCAGACGGCCTTGCCGCGCCTGCCGCCGACATCGCGGAATTCTGCTGGGAGAGCCTGGGCGAGCAGCGCCGGGAGCGCAGCATTGGCGACGGTGTTCTGCTGGCGACGCTGCACGCCGCCAAGGGTTTGGAGTTTCCGCACGTGCTGATCGCCGACGGTGGCTGGCACGGCGGTACCGGCCTCGAGCAGCTCGAAGACGAGCGCCGCACTTTCTACGTTGGCATGACCCGCGCCCGGGAGACCCTGACGCTGTTTGAGATCTCCGGCAGCGGCCACCCCCACCTGCCGCTGCTGGAGACGACAGTCGCCACAGCGCCCAAGCAAGCGCAGGAGACTACCGGCGACTGGCTGCTGCGGGAAACGCCGACCTTGGCACCGCCGCCGCCGCCCGAGATCATCGCCCGCTGCTACACCCAGCTCACCCCTGCCGACCTGGATCTGAGCTATGCCGGCCGCCAGCCCCTTCAAGCCCCGATCCACCGCCACCTGGCCGCCCTGCAGGCCGGCGATGCGCTCGCCTGGCGCGATGTAGGAGCGTCAGCCGGCAAGCGGCTGCCCGAGAACCGAGCCACCGAAAGCCCGGCGAATCAACACGATGGCAGCCAACTCCTCCTCACAACCTCAGCAGGCCAGGCCGTGGCCCGCCTCTCCAAACGCGCTGCGGTCCACTGGCTGCCTCACAGAGACCGCATCGAGGCCATCCGCATCGTTGCCATGCTCCGCCGCGAGCGCAGCCAAACCGAGCCCCAATACGTCGCCAGCTTGCGCTGCGATGCATGGGAGGTGCCTTTGGTGGAGATTCGGTGGCGGTGCGACTGAACACTCACCGGTCGCCGTGGCGGGCCGTTATCGGCGCAGCAGCTTCATCCAGCTTTGGGCGGCAGATCGTACTCGTCGGCCGGCCAGCTGGCGTAAGCGCTGCGAATCTGCACGCAGCGCAGCCTGATGCATCCCGCCGCCGAGTGGTCTCACGGCCATCGCGCCATCCGGCCCTGAGTGCGGGCGTGACGGCAGTGTAAAATAGGGCCGCCGGCGCGTGGCGTCCGCAATGTTGGTGGGCCTTGCAACCGGTAACCCGACGCTTGTCCAGGTGGGTCTGCGTGCTCGATAGACGACTCTGATCAGCTTGCCGACGCCTGCGCTCGGCTCCCGTCCATCGGGGCGTTGCGCGTGATCGGCAAGACAGTTTCGCGAGACTGTGCCACGATAGCCTCACGAAACTCAGGGGCGGATCACGCCTGAAACCGCACCCCTCAAGGCTTCCAGAGTATGATGTTGCAACTAGAAAACTGGATCTGGGGTCTGGTCTTTGTACTGGCACTTGTTGTTTTCCTGCATGCTGCCTTCGAGCTGACCCGTCGACTCCTGGCGCGCTTTGCGCTGCGGGTTTGCCAAATGCGCGAAGCCCGCGAAGGAGGGTTCATCTGCGAGCTGAAGCGGAAGCTGCACGGGTTCGCAAGCCGATCGCTGTTGCCGCGCGTGCTACTTTTGGTCGGCTCCTTCGCCGTGATGGCTTTCGTTATCGTGGAGCACTCGGCAAAACTCTGACAGCGCCCCCGCCGCACTTCTGGCAACCGTCGGCGGCACGCGCTCGCGTGACGCTTCAGCTAGAACAGCGCCGCGCAATGGCCGTCCGTCGACGGTCCGCGCGCTCGCGCGACCGCCGTGGGCTGTACCGCGCCGAGCGAGCCGTATCTCGTTCGCCCGGCAGCCGCGACCGACCTGGACGTCGAACAGGTATTCTTTTCATGTCCATCACGATGTCGCAATTCCTGAAGTCGCATGGGCTTCAGCGCAATCCCTTCATTGAAGAGGAGGCGCAGAACGACAAGGTCTTCGAGGATCTCGTTAACGAGGCGGGCTACGCTTTCAATCATCAGGCCTGGGATAAGTTCTTCGGTGAGCCCCCGGGGCGCGGTACCTCGATGATCTTCGGCGTCAAAGGCAGCGGCAAGTCCGCGCTGCGCCTTGCGCTCGAAAAGAACATCGCGCATTTCAATCGCGAGCACTCCGAGCGGATCCTGCTCATCAGTTATGACGACTTCAATAGCTTTCTTGAGGCTTTCAAGCGCCGCGGCGATCAGGATCGCAAGCGTGAGACGGCGATTACGCTGAAGGATTTCGGTCTTGCGCAGCACCTCGACGCCATCCTTGTCTGCGGCATGGAAGCGCTGCTCAAGGAGGTCGGTGACGAGAGCATCGCCCTGAACCCGCTGGAGACCTATCAGCGCCATGATCTGATGATGCTGATGGCCTTCTACCTCAGCGGTCCGCCGGATCGGTATCATCGGGTCATGAACGATCTCCGCGGTCAATTGTTGCCGCGGGGTCTGATGGAACGTATGGGGAGCGGCACCAAGGCCGCCTTTGTCGGGCTGTCGACGCTCGGTATCGCCCCGATCCTGCGCCAGGGCTTTTACGGCGCCGTCGCGCGGGCTGCGGCGCGTGAGATCTTGGTGCGCTCGCGCAACCCCAAGGATATCAAGCGCGCGCTGCACGCGATCCCCAGCGGTTATTTGCAGGACCAGGACGTCAAGCGCCGAGGCTGGCGCGACGACGACGACGTCAGGCGCCTGTTCGTCACCAAGTTCATCGACGTCGTGATGACGCTCGGCTACCGGCAGATCGTGGTCGTCATGGACAAGGTCGACGAGCCCTCGCTCATCAACGGTGCCCGTGAGCGTATGGAAGACTTCGTGTGGCCGTTGTGGAATAACCGCATCCTGCAGTTGCATCCGAATTTGAGCTTCAAGATGCTGCTGCCGCGCCAGCTTTACGAGGCGGTCCGTAAGGCAGGCTCCGAGAAGGCGAACGAAGCCCGCTTCGACAAGCAGAAAATCATCTATCCCTTCCGCTGGGGTGACAAGCAGCTCTACGACATGATGTCGGATCGGCTGCGCATTTGTCGGGTCGACCCAAGCCGGCCGTACCCGCTGAATAACTTGTTCGACGAAGCCATGCCGATGCGGGAGATACTGGCCGTGCTCGATCGGCTGCGTCAGCCACGCTTTGTCATGAACTATCTGTATCGGCTGATCGCTGAAACCTGCGCCCAAACCGACAGTGTGGACGACCGCCCGGCGCGTATTCCGCGCGAGGTCTTCTATCAGATCACCGCCACCATTGGTGAGGATATCAAGCAGTACTACCAGACGTTGGGAGAGAGTCCCGAGTAAGCCGCAGCTCGCGGATCTGCGGGGCGTCCTGCCCCGCGCGGGAAGCGTAGACTGACCGGCGTGTCCCGTGCGCGCGCTTCCCGCCAAGCGCAGCGCTGAGCCGAAGGAGCCTGTCTCGTACGCCGAATCGCGGCCGGCTTGACCGTGCACAACTCAGACGGTCGTCGCCTGATGCAACCTATGGTGCAGCGTCCGCGGACGTTGCTATACTGTCAAACATTCTTGACATCAGGCCAGGTTGACACGTGACGACGGTACCCCCGCGCGTTCCCTCCGATTTACCCGTGGCGGCGGCCGCCGCGACGGGCGGTAAGCCTCACGCGGTCGTCGTCGGCAGCGGCTTTGGCGGGCTCGCGGCGGCCATCCGACTGGCGTACCGGGGCTATCACGTCACGGTGCTGGAGAAGCTCGACAAGCCGGGCGGGCGTGCCTATGTGCACGAGCGCGACGGCTTCAAGTTCGACGCGGGGCCGACCATCATCACTGCGCCCTTCTTGTTGGAAGAGCTGTGGGAAATGTGCGGGCGGCGTTTCTCTGACGACATCGACCTGCGCCCGATGGACCCCTTCTATCGGATCCGCTTCGACGACGGGACCACCTTTGACACCAACGCCGACGAGGCCGCCATGCGCGAGCAGGTCGCCAAGCTCTCGCCGGCGGATGTCCCGGGCTATGAGCGCTACCTCGAGGAGAGCCGCAAAATCTTCGAGGTAGGCTTCGTGCAGCTGGGCCATGTGCCCTTCACGCACTGGACGGATATGGCGCGCATCGTGCCGAAGATGATGAAGCTGCAGAGCTACCGCAGCGTCTACGGCCTAGTGTCCAAGTATGTCAAAGACGAGCGCCTGCGTACGGCGCTGTCCTTCCATCCGCTGCTGATCGGCGGCAACCCCTTCTCCGTCAGCTCCATCTACGCGCTCATCTCCTACCTAGAGCGGCACTGGGGCGTGCACTCCGCCATCGGTGGCACCGGGGCCATCGTCGACGGACTGGTCAGCCTGATCGAGGGCCAGGGCAGCTCGATCCGCTGCAATGCAGAAGTCGCTGAGATCACCACCAGCAACCGTAAGGCGACGGGCGTCAAGCTCAAGAGCGGCGAGATGATCGCCGCGGATATCGTCGTCGCCAACTCGGACTTCGCTTGGACGCATAAGCACCTGCTGCCGAGCGTCAAGCGCCGCAAGTGGCCGGACTGGCGGCTCGACGTGTCGCGGTACTCCAATGGTCTGTTCGTCTGGTACTTCGGCACTAAGCGCCAGTACCCAGATGTGCCGCATCACAGCATCCTGCTCGGTCCACGCTACCAGGGTCTGCTCAGCGACATCTTCCATAAGAAGAATCTGGCAGACGACTTCAGCCTGTATTTACATCGGCCGACGGCAACCGACCCGAGTGTGGCGCCGACTGGCTGTGACGCCTTCTACGTGCTGGCCCCGGTGCCGCACCTAGACGGCGATACGGACTGGGTCGAGCGAGCGGAGCCCTACCGCCAGGCTGTCGAAGCTTATCTGGATCGCACCGTGCTGCCGGGGCTCAAGGACAACCTGGCTACGTCGTTGGTAACAACCCCGATCGATTTCCGTGAGCGCCTACTGTCGTACAAAGGCGCCGGATTCAGCCTGGAGCCCGTGCTCTGGCAGAGCGCCTGGCTGCGTCCGCATAACAAGAGCGAGGAAGTGGAGCACCTCTACTTCGTCGGCGCGGGGACGCACCCCGGCGCTGGCGTGCCCGGTGTCATCTCCACCGCCCGCGTACTCGACAAGGTGGTGCCCGATGCTACTGTTTTCGCAAACTGAGCGCTGTTTCGCAGATCCGGCCGACCTCGCCGCCTGCCGGGCGTTATTGAGCAACGGCTCCAAGTCGTTCCACGCCGCGTCCTTCTTCCTGCCCAAGTCCGTGCGTCAGCCGGCCTCGGCGCTGTATGCGTTCTGCCGCATCGCCGACGACGCCATCGACTGCCGCGACGACCAATGTGCTGCGCTGGAAGAGCTGCACGCCCGGCTGGATCGCATCTACGCCGGGGAGCCGGAGCCTCACCCCGTGGACCGCGCCTTCGCCGGCGCCGTCCGCCGTTTCCACATGCCTCGCGAGCTGCCGGAGGCCCTGCTGGACGGTTTTGCGTGGGACGCCGAGGGGCGCAGCTACAACAGCATCTCCGGGGTGCTCGACTACTCCGCCCGGGTCGCCGCCGCCGTGGGCGCCATGATGACCGCGCTGATGGGTGTGCGGTCGCCGACGGTGCTCGCCCGCGCCTGTGATTTGGGCAGCGCGATGCAGCTCACCAACATCTGCCGCGACGTGGGGGAGGACGCGCGCAACGGGCGCATCTATCTCCCGCTCGATTGGCTGCGCGATGCGGGCATCGAGCCGGACGCATTCCTCGCCAAGCCCCGCTTCACGCCTGCCTTAGGCGCAGTGGTGGAACGTGTGCTGCATTTGGCCGAGCAGCTCTACCAGCGCGCCGAGACCGGCATCGCCAGGCTGCCGGTGGGCTGCCGCCCGGGTATCTATGCCGCCCGGCTGCTCTATGCCGAAATCGGCCACGAAGTTGCCCGCAACGGCTATGACTCCGTGTCGCAGCGGGCCGTTGTGCCGCGCGCGCGCAAGATGGCTTTGTTGAGCCAGGCCATTGCCGCAACGCCCTTCCCGGGCGGAGACTGCAACGCGGAACCCTTGGAGGAAAACCGCTTCCTGATCGATGCTGTCGCGGCGGCCCCGGCCTTACCCGGCCGTGATGCTACTGGCCGCCCGCGCATCGGCCAGAAGGTGGTCTGGTTGTTGGACCTGTTCGAAACCCTGGAAGAGCGTGACCGCACGGCTCAGGCGATGGGCCAGTCTATGGAGCGGCTCGGCGGCGACATGCTCTCCGCTACGCGTACTGGAGGCTGACCAATGCGCTACTACCTCGGAGCCGTCTGTTTGGTTATCGGTGTTTGGCTGATTTACATGGCCATCAACCACCGCAAGAAAGTCATTGCCGCCCGCGAGCGCGCCGCCGCCTCTGGCCAAGAGCAAAAGATCGACCCGGCGCTCGCCTCCATGGGCACCGCTATGCTGCCCTTCTACGCGATGTACGGCGCCTTCGCCTCGCTGCTGCTGGTAGGCGGGTATTTCCTCTCCGACCTGAAGCTCTACCTCTCCGTGGTGGACCTCTTCGGCCTCATCGTGCTGGTAGTGGGCTACAGCGTCTTCATGGTCATGAAGACGGCCTACTCCAAGCTCGGCCTGGATATGTCCCAACCCGCTTGAAGCGGCTCCCTTAGACCGGGCAGGCGCCTTGCGCGTCTGCGCTGCACCGCCATTCCGCGAAGCGCCGGCGGTCCGTTAGGGCCCCGGCGTTTTTGTTCGCGGGCCTACCACTTCGCGTCAAGCCCGCGGCGGCCGAGACGCCCGCTCGGGCAGCTCGACGCGCTGCGTCAGCC
>NZ_JAIFKJ010000156.1 GCF_019695415.1 Thiohalocapsa sp. | reverse complement strand
TCACTGCCCGGAGGCGCCTTTGGGTGGCAGTGATGGGCCTTTGGCTTCAAAGACGCCAGGTACACAGATACATCAGTCGGTCGCCGATTCAATTCGGTCGCCGGTCTGCTCAATCGCCTCCTGGGCCTGGTCAACCGCCTGATCAGTTGCTTCGGCTGCCTTTTGTGCCGCGACGTCTGCGGCCTCGCGGGTTTCCTCCACTGCTTCGCTGACCGCTTCGCCCACGTCCTCGTCGCTCATGTCCTGCGACTGATTGTCGCAGCCCCAGAGTACTGCGCCAGCCAGCCCAATGCTTGCGAGCGCGATGTAGATTTTGTTCATGCGTGTGCTCCTCGGTCGCTGTTACAGCTTATCGGCATTCGCTTGTGGGCATTCGCCCGCCGCGAGTTCGCTCGATGCCATGACATTCGCTGCAAGCATCCGGCCAGTCTCCATAACTCCCTGGGTCAACAACACAATTCGGCCACGCACTGCATCGCCGTCGTCGTTTGGCCTTAGAAGGTGGGGGATAGAAACCGCCAGGCGGGGCAAATCCCCCGTTTTTCATCGATAGCGCCCGGATCCATCAGAGCAGACTTGCGGGACTGAGCCGCGTTGCGCGCTGGTGAAGGCGCTTATCGTGAGCTCGATAGTGCCTGCAGGAGATTGATCGCAACGCATGGCGTGCGGATTGCAAATCGATCTGTGGAGAGACCAATTTTTTTGGGCATCGTGCGCAAAAAATTGGACGTCCTGGCCCATACGGGAAACGCCAAGAAGTCGGCGTTTCCCTCTGGGGTCGCCGATTTCTGGCCGTCCCGCCGAAAGCAGCGCGGGAAGCGAAAATGTTGGTGTCTCAACGGTCCATCCGCCAAAGCCGGAGGTTTCTTATGTTTCAATGGGCATTGGTTTTTCTTATCGTGGCGATCATCGCGGGCCTGCTTGGGCTTTCCGGTGTCGCCGGCGCCGCCACAAATATCGCCTGGCTCCTGTTCTTGGTCGGCATCGTGTTGGCGGTAATCTTCTTTATCCGTGGCCGCGGCCCTGTTCGTTAGGCATACGCGAATAGATCGACGCTTTCGCAAGCGGCGCGGGTTGGGCAGCAGTAGGCGGCAGTCCCGCTGGTGGCTGCTACGGCGGTGTGGTGATGGCGATAGTGGCGGGTCGACGGTGGTTCTTCGCCAGCCTTCGGTTCAAGTACCCCACCGCTGCCCAAGCGCGGTATGACCGGCTGGTAGGCCAAGGGCTTTCACATCACGGACACGCATGATGAGCAAAGAGCGAGACGAGCGCCGCAGCGGTCCAGGGCCAGATCGCCAGGTCAGCGCGCCCGGCGCGCCGACCGCGCCGGCGGATGCCCATCGGGCGACCCCGCCGGAGCCTATTGAATGCGCCCAATGCTAGAGCTCGATCCCCGCCGACGAAGCCTTGGTGCCCGAGGGGGTGGAGTACGTTATTTACTTCCGACGACCACGGTCGTGTCGCCGCCAAGTTGTCCGACAGCGCTTCAGGAGCCGAAGACATCATCGAGCAGGCGGAGGGCGTGCTCGGCATCCCGTTCGACTCGGTCGCCAACGAGCTGGTGGCCGAAGGCGTGCAGAAGTTCAATGGCCGCTACGAGCGCCTGTTGGGTGGCCTCGCCGAGCGAGCGCGGCAGCTGAGGGCTGTCGAAGCGGCGGGGCCGCTCGACGCCGTCGCGGTGCGGCTCCGCGCCGCTGCGCTGCGCATGACCACTGAGGCCGGCTCGGGTCATCCGACATCCTGCCTGTCCTGCGCGGATCTGGTCGCGGCGCTGTTCTCCACGAGATGCGCTGGGACCCCAAGCGTCCGTGGGGCAGCCGAGATGCCAAGCAAGCGCCTGGGCGAGATCAGGACCGCTTCGTGCTCTCGAAGGGGCATGCGGCACGCATCCTGTGGGCGGTGCTGCACGAGGCGGGCGCGATCTCGCCACTGATGTCGGATGTCGCCCGTCCGCCGCGCGCTTCCACCGCAGCCTGTGCTTCGTCGCGGGTATAGGCGTCGAGGGTGGTGGTGAAGACGAAGGTCTTGCCCGCCAGCGGGGTAACTTCCGCATGGCGAGGATGGGCAGAGGGCTCGTCGCCGCGCTCGACCCGCTCGCGGTTCAGCGCGGTGAAGCCGGAGCGGGGCATCAGCACCCCGGCCCGCCTTGCGAGACCCATCGGCCATGGCCTTTCTTCGAAGCGTGGGCAGATCCACTGCTTGACCCGTCCACAACTTCACAGTTTACGATCGCATCGATCGCCACGTTTTTGCGAGGGTCCGCAGGGCATCTATGTTCAACATTTCGGAGCTGGCGAGGAGCGTGGGGCTGTCTCGCTCGACGCTGCTCTACTACGAGAAGCTCGGTCTGTTGAAAGCTCAGCGCCAGCCGAACGGCTACAGGGTCTATTGCGACGCCGATCGCCAGCGCCTGCTGTTACTGCAGCGACTGCAGGCCGGCGGGCTGAGCCTGAAGGAATGCCAGGACTGCCTCGATGGCAAGATCGACCGGGATCAATTGGGCAGACGCCTGGAGACGCTCAAGGCCGAGATCGAGGCGAAAACCCGTTCGATGGAGCTGCTCACTGCGCTTCTCGGCGGCAATAGCCTGAAGGCGTGGCATGAGGAAGTCGAGCGGCTCGCGCCCGATCTGCACCGGGATTGGCTGATGACACAGGGGTTCTCCAGCGAGGATGCGGCGCGCGTCGCTTTGCTGTCGAAAGACATGAACGACCACGACCGCTACATGGCGGCGTTTAACGAAATCTTTTCCGGGCTGGACTACTGGGGACCCGGGTCCCGACAGACGACCGAGAAGGCGCTGGCGGCCTTGCCATTCCGGCCGGAGAGCATCCTTGAGATCGGATGTGGGAACGGCGTGGCGACCCTGGTTCTGGCGGCGCAGACCGGTGCGCGGATCACGGCGATCGACACGGATGCAGGCGCGCTCGCGCGTCTGCGCACTCGTGCGGCCTCCGCAGGTCTGGCCGACCGCATCGAGGCACGCTGCCTGGACATGGCGCGCCTGCCGGTGCCGGATCAGCCCTATGACGTGATCTGGGCAGAAGGGAGCGCCTACATCATCGGCGTGGAACGCGCCCTCGAGTCCTGGCGGCCGATGCTGCGCCGGGGCGGTGCACTGGTGCTCTCCGACATGGTCTGGCGCACGGATCACCCGAGCGAGGACGTGCAGCGGTTCTGGGCCTCGGAGTATCCCGCGATGACGACGGTGTCGCGGCGACTGGAGCAGGCAACTCGGGCCGGCTACCGGGTCCTGTCGCACGTTGACATGGGGCGGTCCGCACTCGACACCTACTATGAGCCCCTCGAGGCGAGGCTGCGTGACCTCGAAGGGCTTATCGAGAACACGCGGGTGCTGGAAGACCTGCGCCGGGAGCTGCGCGCGTACCACGAAGGGAACGAACAGTTCGGCTACGAGATGTTCGTGCTGGAGCGCCGCTGACCCCGGCCGCCCGGCACGGGTCAGCTACCGGGACAGCATGTGCTACACCCTTCAACGGGCAGGTACTCATGGCGTTTGAAGCTCGTGCGTATTCCGACGAAAGTGACCGCCCATTCCGGCGATCGTGACCGCCTTGGGACTCGCGGCGGCGCTGGCCGTTGGAGTGTCGATGCAGTGGTCACGATCGGTCAAGTTTTTGGGTCGGGGGCCGGTGCGAGGAACCTGGCACGAGGTGCTGGGGACACGCTGTTGAAAAAGCCAGCAGCAGTCGCGCCGCAGGCGTTGTCGGTCTGCGCCGGGGGTAGCGCGGCGCAGTGTGGGCAACGGGTGCATGAGTGTGGGCAAGGTGGGGGCAACCCGCCCGTGGCGGGTTGTCCCCGGCTTGTCCACACGGCCGCTTGCGGCATGCACGCGTTGTCCACACGGAGTCCGCTGGCACGGCCTCGGCCACCACGTCCCCGGCTGTGCCGGCGGCGCGGCGCTCAGGGCGTGGTCGCGGCGCTGCGGCGCATCGACTCACCGCTGAGCGCCAGGCGATGGGCGTTGTGCAGCAGGCGGTCGAGGATCGCGTCGGCGAGCGTGGCCTCGCCGATCAGCTCATGCCAGGTGTCCACCGGCAGTTGGCTGGCGATGAGTGTGGCGCGGCGCCCGTGGCGATCCTCGATGAGCTCCATGAGGTCGTTGCGCTGGGCGGCGTTGAGCTTGTGCAGGCCCCAGTCGTCGAAGATCACCAGATCGGTGCGTGCGAGCTGGCCCAGCAACCGGCTCCAGCTGCCGTCGCCATGGGCAATGCGCAGCTGCTCCAGCAGCCGCGGCAGGCGCAGGTAGCGCACCGAGAGTCCTTGGCGGCAGGCCTGGTTGCCGAGGGCGCAGGCGAGCCAGGTCTTGCCGCAGCCGGTGGGGCCGGTGAGGCAGAGGTTCTGGCCCCGGCGGATCCAGTCACAGCCGGCCAGGGCCGCCATCTGCGCGCGGTGCAGCCCGCGCGGATGGCGGTAGTCGATGTCCTCGACACAGGCGTTCATACGCAGCTTCGCCGCGCCGAGCAGCCGGGTGAGACGGCGATTGTCGCGGTGCAGGTGCTCGCGCTCGATGAGCAGCGCCAGGCGCTCCTCGAAGGCCAGGTCATGGGTCTGCGGCTGGGCGAGCTGCTGCTCGAGCGCCTCGGCCATGCCGGTGAGCTTCAGCGCCCGCAGGCGCTCCAGGGTCGGTTGTTGCAGCATGGGTCGGGTGCTCCTCAGTGGTAGTAGCGCGCGCCGCGCACGTTGGCATGGCTGGGCAGCGTCGCTGGTTCCTCGTCGGCCGCGAGCGGCTGCTGATCGAGCCCTTGGCTCAGGATGGAGGTGACGCTGCGGTAGCTCGGCGAGGCGATCGCCAGCGCCCGCGCACAGGCGGCCTCCAGGCGCGCCTCACCGTGGCGGCGGGCATGGCTGAGCAGCCCCAGACAGGCGCGATAGCCGTGCTCGGGATGCGGGCGGTCGGTGAGCTGATGCGCGACCACGGCCCGCGTGGCCGTACCGATCGCCTGCGCCCAGTCGAGGAAGCGCTGCGGCGACCATTGCCGATGCGCCTGATGCGCCTTGGGCATGTGCGCATCCAGGGTGGAGAACCGTCCCGGGCCTTGGCGCGGATGGGTGGCGACGCGCTTGCCCTGGTGCAGCACCTCGACCGTGGTCGCGCTCAGACGGACGTCCACGCGCGCCCCGACCAGGCGGTGCGGGACGCTGTAGCAGCGCTTGTCCACCTCGATGTGATAGTCGATGCCGACCTTGGCATGGCGCCACTCGGCGTACTCATAGGGCGCCGCCGGCAGGGCTTTCAGCGCCGGGCGATCAAGCTGCTCGAACCACGTGCGACGCGAGCCGGGCAGCTTCTGGAAGGGCCGCTCGTTGAGCGTGATGAGCAGCTCGGCGATGGCGGCGTTGAGCTCGGCGAGCGAGCAGAAGGTCCGGTGGCGCAGCCGCGCCAGGATCCAGCGCTCGACCACCTGCACCGCCACCTCGGCCTTCGCTTTATCCTTGGGCTTGTACGGGCGCGCCGGCAGGATGGCCGTGCCGTAGTGGCGCGCCAGCTCCAGGTAGGTGGCGTTCGGCTCGGGGGCGTAGCGGTCGGCCTTGGTCACGCCTGAGCGCAGGTTGTCCGGCACCAGCAGCGCCGGCACCCCGCCGAAGAACCCGAGTGCGCGCTGATGCGAGCCGATCCAGTCGGGCAACGACTGCGTCCAGGTGGCCTCGGCATAGGTGTAGTTGGAGGCCCCGAGCACGGCGACGAAGATCTGCGCGTCGCGCAGCTCGCCCGTGGTGGCATCGACCACCGGCACCGTCGGCCCGCAGTAGTCGATAAAGAGCTTCTCCCCGGCGCGGTGGACTTGCCGCAGGCTGCGCCGCTGGCGCTTGACCCACTGGCGGTAGCGCTCGCAGAACTGACTGTAGCGGTACGCCTGCGCCCCTGCCGCTGCCGCGTACTCCGACCACAACAGCTGCAGCGTCACCCCCTTGCGCCGCAGCTCCGTGTGCAGCCGCGCATGGTCGGGCTCCACGTAGCGTGTCGACGCCGCCCGCGGCGGGTACAACAACGCCTCCAGACCCGCCTCGTCCAGCTCCTCAGGCAGCGGCCAGGACAGCCCCCGCGCCTGCGCCAGGCTGACGTACTTGTTGACCGCCCCCTTCGATAATCCCAACGCCCGGGCGATGGTCGCGTGACTGAGCTTCGCCTCGAACTTCAGCCGTAACACTTCGGTGATCTTGCGCATCGGACTCCTCTTGCCCGGCATCGTCTGCTCCGCGTCAACGAAAACAGGTCAGATGCCGAAAAAAGTTGAAGAAATCCAGCGCGCTGCGAGACTTTCCGGGGATCGTGACCGGCCATTCCGACAACGTGACCAGCGATTCCGGAAACACGCCCGAAATCGGTCACGATCAAACGGAATCAGCGGTCACGTTCCGCCGGAATCGGCGGTCACGTTCGAGCGGAATGGGTGGTCACGATGGGCCGGAATACGCAATATGGCAACGTTGAAGCGGTTTGCGCTGTAGAGGAACTCCATGCCGCGCGGGGCATCCGCGTAGCTGGAAGTGGCCATTGAGCAGATCGCGATCGGCGCCTCCTGGCCCTGGAACTTATCCACGGTCCCGACGCGCGCAGCGTGAAGGCGCTGCTGGATTTCGAATACCTGAGCGTTGTATGGCGTGATAATGA
>NZ_JAIFKJ010000385.1 GCF_019695415.1 Thiohalocapsa sp. | reverse complement strand
GGGTGTGGTCCCCCGGTTCGGTGGGGGCGGGGGCGGGGGTCCACGGAGAGGGTGATCAACCCGGCGCATGTCGGCGGGCAGGGCGGGGCTCACGTGGCGGACGGGTCCGCGCACGGCTGCTCCATCTCCTCCTCGCCGGGGGGCCAAGCGCTTGGGCACAAAGGGGCGCTCGAGACCGGGGGCGGCATCTTCAAGGCGCTGCCCCTACTCTCCGAAGGCAGCGATCCCTTTCTGGTCACCAACGGCGACGTCTGGTGCGATTTCGACTACAGCCGACTCGCCGATGGCCCGGCCCTGGCCGACAACGATCTGGCACGGCTGGTGTTGGTGGACAACCCAGGGCACAACACGAACGGCGATTTTGCGCTGCGCGACGGGCGCGTGCGCCGCGACGGGGCGCGCAAGCTCACCTTCGCCGGCATCGGGGTCTATCATCCAAGCTTGTTTGTCGGCTGCGAGCCGGGCGCCTTCCCGCTGGCGCCGCTGCTGACGCAAGCCATGGACGCCGGCCGCATCGGCGGGCTCCACCACCCCGGCCGCTGGCTGGACGTGGGCACGCCGGAGCGGCTCGCGGCGCTCGACCGGCTGCTGAGCGACGGCACGGACTGACCGCCGGCCGACCACCAGAGGCACGTCATGGGCCAGGACATCACCGACACCTGCTTCACCCGCGCGGACTTCCAGGAGTTCGAAGCCCGGCTGGATGCGGAGACGGACCTGCTCGCCAGCTGGTTCGATGACGACTGCTTTGCGGACACGCCGCGGGAGGGCGGCTTCGAGATGGAAGCCTGGCTGGTGGACCGCCGCCACACGGCGCCGGCGCCGGTCATCGAGGATCTGCTCGCGGCCCTGGACGACCCTCTGGTGGTCCCGGAGCTGGCGCAGTTCAACCTGGAGCTGAACGGCACGCCGATCCAGCTCAGGGGCGATGCCCTGAGCGGCCTAGCCGCGGAGCTCACCGCCACCCTCGAGCGGGTGCGCACGGCTGCGGCGGAGCTTGGCGCAAATGTGGTCACCTGCGGCATTTTGCCGACGCTGCGCGCCGAGCACTTGGTGATGGCACGCATGACGCCGCGCGAGCGCTACCGGGCGCTGAACGAGCAGATTCTGCGCCTGCGGGAAGGCGCGCCGATCTGGCTCGAGATTCACGGCGAGCAACCGCTCACCTTCGAGCAGCAGGACGTGATGCTCGAGGCCGCCGCCACCTCATTTCAGATCCACGTCAAGATGAGCGCCCGGGAATCGGCGCGCATCTTCAACGCCTCCAAGATCCTGTCCGCGCCCATGGTGGCGCTGGCCGCCAACTCGCCCTTCCTATTCGGCCGCGAGCTCTGGTGCGAGACACGCATTCCGCTGTTCGAGCAGTCGGTCTCCGTCGGTGGAAGCCCACTTCGCGAGCGCGTCGGCTTCGGCATCAACTATGCCCAAGGCTCGGTGCTGGAGGCCTTCCGCGCCAATGTGCGCCGCTATCCGGTGTTGCTGCCCCACCTGATGGATACCCCTGTTGAGCAGCTCGCTCATCTGCGCCTGCACAACGGTACCATCTGGCGCTGGAACCGGCCGCTGATCGGCTTCGACGAGCCCCCGGGGCATGCACCCATCCCGCACCTGCGCATGGAGCACCGCGTCGCCGCCGCCGGCCCGAGCGTCGCAGACAACGTCGCCAACGCGGCTTTCTATTTCGGCGCCGTTCATGCCATGGCCGCCGCCGAGGAGCCGCCGGAGCGGCGCATTTCTTTCCCGCAGGCGCGCGCCAACTTCTACCTGGCTGCCGAGTATGGGCTGGACGCCGAGCTCTCCTGGGGCGAGGCGCATCGCGTCAAGCTGCCGGAGATCATCCTGGAGCGGCTGCTGCCCATGGCTCATGCGGGCCTTGCGGATCTAAGGATAGACGCCGCCGAGCGCGAGCATTGGCTCGGCATCGTCGAGGAACGGGTGCGCACCAAGCGCACGGGCGCCAATTGGCAGCGCGCTTGGGTGGCCCGCTATGGCCGCGATTGGGAGGGGCTGACCGAGGCCTACCTGGCGCACCAGGCCACGGAGAAGCCTGTGCACGAATGGACGCTTGATTGAGGAAGGGCTGA
This sequence comes from Thiohalocapsa sp., assembly GCF_019695415.1. Lineage (GTDB taxonomy): Bacteria > Pseudomonadota > Gammaproteobacteria > Chromatiales > Chromatiaceae > Thiohalocapsa. The sequence continues at coordinate 156 of NZ_JAIFKJ010000385.1, read as the reverse complement.
GGGCTGAGGGCGATCAGTCTCCGGCGATAACAGAATCCAAACCAGTCCGGGCGGGGAGAATCAGCGTAGCGCATCCATTACAGGCGAGGAATGCGCATGCGCTTCGCCCAATCTCTGGGTAAGGTCCCCTCGACAGGGTTTGCGTGGTTTCTGAAC
>NZ_JAIFKJ010000209.1 GCF_019695415.1 Thiohalocapsa sp. | reverse complement strand
CTAAGGCGCCAAGGGGCTGGCGTACATCAAGGTCAACGACTGGACGGGCCAAGGGCGGGAAGGGCTGCAGTCGCCCATCCTCAAGTTCCTGCCGGACAGCGCCGTGTCCGGCATCATGGAGCGCACCGGTGCCGAGAACGGCGACCTCGTCTTCTTCGGTGCGGATAAGGCCAATGTGGTCAACGAGTCCATCGGCGCTCTGCGCACCAAGCTCGGGCACGACCGCGGGCTGGCGTCCGGCGACTGGCGCCCGCTCTGGGTGGTGGACTTCCCGATGTTCGAGCAGGACCCGCACACCGGCCGCTGGGTGGCGCTGCACCACCCGTTCACGGCACCGAAGGAGGACCAGCTGGAGCAGCTCGAGCAGGACCCCGGCGGCGTCGAGTCCCGCGCCTACGACCTGGTGCTGAACGGCACCGAGGTGGGCGGCGGCTCCATCCGTATCCACCGCGAGGCCGTGCAGCGCCAGGTGTTCCGGCTGCTAAAGATCACCGATGAGGAGGCGGATGCCCGCTTCGGCTTCCTGCTCAACGCCCTCAAGTACGGCTGCCCGCCGCACGGCGGCATCGCCTTCGGCCTGGACCGGCTGGTGATGCTCATGACCGGCAGCCAGTCCATTCGCGATGTGATGGCCTTTCCAAAGACCCAGACCGCATCCTGCCTGCTCACGGACGCCCCTTCCGCGGTGGACGAGGCGCAGCTGCACGAGCTGGCGCTGCGCATTAGGCTGCGGGCATGACGGCAAGAGGGGCGTGGGGCGAGGCGTTGGACCTGTGACACCGCAGCTCGACGTCACGGACTCGCTGACATCCGGCGCCGCCGCATCGGCGTCAAAGCGCCCCGTCTCTGTCCTGGTTGTCGTCTTTACTCGCGCCGGCGAGTTTCTGCTCCTGGATCGGGTGCGCCCGCCGCACTTCTGGCAGTCGGTCACCGGCAGTCTGCAGCCGGGCGAGACGCCGCGGGCGGCGGCGGTGAGGGAGCTGCGAGAGGAGACGGGCCTGGTGGCCGGCTCCGGCCTCGTGGACTTGCGTGAGAGCCGACTCTTCCCGATCAAGCCCGCCTGGCGCGTCCGCTACCGTCAGGGGGTCTGCTTCAACCGCGAGCACTGGTTCGCGCTGCCCCTGCCGGCGCGGCGCCGTATTCGGCTCGCCGCCGACGAGCACAGTGGCTGCCGCTGGCTGCCCGCCGCTCAAGCCGCGCGCCTGACCGGCTCCTGGACCAATCGCGACGCCATCCGTTTGCTGGCGAGCCAATACGGTGGCTGTTGATGGGCCTTGCCCATCCTCGCCGACGCCATGCGCATCCCCGCCGGTCCGCTGCTGATCCTGTTACTCGTCGCTGGCGCGGCCGCGGCCTGGTGGTACAGCGCGCGGCCGCACCCGGTTAAGGTGCGAGTGGCGACGGTGGAGCGCGGGGCGGTGGAAGAGATTGTCGCCAACACCCGTGCTGGCACCGTCAAAGCCTGCCGGCGGGCGCGGCTCGCGCCCGGCACTGGGGGCCAGATAGCGCAGTTAGAGGTGCACGAGGGCGACCGCGTCGAGGCTGGGCAACTGCTGTTGGCGCTCTGGAACCGCGATCTCATCGCTCGGTTGGAGCTGGCGGAGCGCGAGGCCGAGGCCAGCGCGGCCCGCGCCCGTGCGGCTTGCCTCAACGCGGACCAGGCCGCCCGAGAGGCCGCGCGCCAGGAGAAGCTCCGGGAGCGGCGTATGGCGAGCGAAGAAGCCGTCGACCGCGCCCAGACCGCCGCGGCCACCGGCCGCGCCGAGTGCGAGGCCGCACACGCCACCGCGCGCGTGGCCGCCGCCCGCGTCGGCGTTGCGGAGGCCGAGCTGGCACGCACCCGGCTCACGGCCCCGTTTGCCGGCGTCATTGCCGAGGTCTCGGGCGAGCTCAATGAGTATGTCACGCCGTCGCCGCCCGGCATCCCGACGCCGCCGGCGGTGGACCTCATCGACGACAGCTGCTTCTACATCTCCGCCCCCATCGACGAGGTGGACGCCGCCCGGGTGCGCTTGGGGCATGCGGCTCGGGTGACGCTGGATGCCTATCGGGACCGTGAATTCCTGGGCGTCGTGCGGCGCATTGCACCCTATGTGCTGGATCAGGAGAAACAGGCCCGCACCGTGGAGGTGGAGGTGGTCATCGCGCACCCGCCGGATGACCCGCCGCTGCTCGCCGGCTACAGCGCCGACGTGGAGATTGTCACAGCCGTCGCCGAGGACACGCTGTCGATTCCCACCGCGGCTATCACGCCGGGCCTCGGGGACGTACCAGATGCGGTGCTGGTGCTCGAAGCAGACGGTCGACTGGTGTCGCGCGACATCGAGACGGGCCTCGCCAACTGGGAGCGCACCGAGGTGACGGCGGGGCTTGCCGCCGGCGAGCAGGTGGTGCTGTCGACGGACCGTGAGGGCGTCGAGCCTGGTGGGCTGGCGGTGCCGGAAGAGGCCAGGGATGGCTGAGTCGACGCGGTCGCAACCGGGATGATCGTGCTCCGCGGCATCGAGCGCCGCTTCCAGGTGGGCGACCAAGTGGTCCATGCCCTGCGCGATGTGGACCTGTCACTGGCCGACGGCGATTACGCAGCCGTCATGGGCCCGTCTGGCTCCGGCAAGAGCACCTTGCTGAACATTCTGGGTCTGCTGGACCGCCCGGACGCCGGCAGCTACGCGCTGGACGGCACCGAGACGACGACCTTACCCGAGGAGCGCCGTGCGCGCTTGCGGCGCGAGCGCATCGGCTTCGTCTTTCAGGCGTTTCATCTCATCCCCCGGCTCACGGCGGCCGAGAACGTGGAGCTGCCGCTGATCCTCGCTGGACGCCCGGTGCGCGAGCGCCGCAGGCGGGTGGCAGGGGCGCTGGAGGCGGTGGGCCTGACACTCCGCGCCGACCATCGTCCGGATCAGCTGTCCGGCGGCCAGCGCCAGCGCGTCGCCATCGCCCGCGCCACGGTTACCCGCCCGCGTCTGCTGCTGGCCGACGAGCCCACAGGCAATCTCGACCGCGCCAGCGGTGAGGACGTGATCGCAGCACTAGAGGCCCTCAACGTCCAGGGCCTGACGCTGGTGGTCGTCACTCACGACCCAGCGCTCGGCGACCGCGCCCGTCGCCGTATCCAAATGGACGACGGCGCCATCGTTTGATGTAACGGCGGCGCCGCCGTGGCTGCGCCTGGGCCCTGCCGCGGCGCGGTCCGCCCCGCGGCAGAAGGGGCGACTCAGGCAGTGCCCGCCGGAGCCGCCGGTCTGGAGGCCGATGATGGCTGCGCTGGGCTCACCGGCGCGCCGCGGCTCTGCGCGGTTGCTGCGCTGGACTCGGGCGCCGCCGCCTTCCGAGTACTGCGGCCCCTGCTGGGGATCAGCCAATGCACGCCCAGGCTCAGGACGAAGCCGATGACCGCGAGGATGCCGACGACGGTGACCGGATGACTGCCTGGATCCTCGATGCCGAAGAGGTTGCCCAGCATCATCAGCCCGGCGTTGCCCTCTGGCAGGTACAGTACATAGGCGCAGAAGGCGAGGAAGAGGGAGAACAGGATCAGCTTATAGTCCATCTGGATGGCTTCCAGGAGGGTAGCCACAGCGAGAATGCCGAGCAGGATAACCGTGTACTGGCGGTCGTCGAGCAGTTCCCGGAAGCCCGCGATATGGAACAGGTAGAGTACGGCGATGATCGCCCCCCAATGAATGAACTGCCGGAGCACGTACCAGACGCGGTCATTGCCCATCATCTGGCATTGATGCCAGCCGGAGAACAGCGACAGCACGGCGACGGTCGGTACGAAGATCTCCCAATACTTGTAAGTGGCCGTCACGTCGTCGACGCTCATCCGGAACAGCACGACGGCGGCACCGAACAGGATCAGCGGCGGGATGACCGACAGGATCAGCGGATTCTGCATTCTTGCTTGTGTGGCGGACACGGTAACCTCGGACACGTTGCTTCACTCCTCTGGTGATTCGGCTTCGGCGGGAAGTTGGCGGCCCATGCCCCGGCGTATCCCGGGTGCGCAACGGCAATAAAGGCATGTCGCGGGGATACCGCGGGCCAGCAGGCTCGTGTGGCCTCGGAGGCTTGACACGAGCCCGCCGGACCGGTGGGGTGACCTTCCTCGCCATGCTCAGTCTAAACCATAATTTCTGTAGGTGACTGTCCCGGGGGGCGACAGGGCGCAATGCGATCGGCTCTTTCCGCAAACCACGTGATGTGTTGCAGCGTCTATACCGGCAGGTATCGGATGATCCTCGCGCAAGTGTCGCTGCAGGCGACCTGACATCCGACGCGGGCCCATGCATCCCACAGACACGCTGGCAAGCGCCGCCCGCGCGCTGACCTCGCACCCCACACGCACTTGGCTGACGCTCGCCGCAATGGCCTTCGCGACGGCGGCCGTGGTGCTGCTGTCGGCACTGGGGGAGGGCGCGCGGCGCTATGTGCTGGACGAGCTCACGCAGCTTGGAACGCATCTGTTGATCGTCATCCCGGGTCGCAACGAGACCGCCGGCGGGCCCCCGCCACTGCTGGGCGAGACGCCGCGGGACCTGACTCTGCAGGATGCCCTGGCACTGCTGCGCGCGCGCGCTGTGCAACGCGTCGCACCCGTGTCCGTGGGTGCGGCGGAGGTGTCGGCGGGCGCGCTGTCGCGGGAGGTGTCCATCCTCGGCGCCACTGCGGACTACATCGATGTACGCCGACTGGAGCTGGCCAGCGGCCGTTTCCTGCCGCGGGGGGACCCGGAACGGGGTGCGGCCGTGGCTGTGATCGGGCAGACCCTGGCGGAGGAGCTCTTTCGCGGCGCCAACCCCGTTGGGCAGCGACTGCGCATCGGCGACCGGCGCTTTCGGGTCATTGGGGTACTCTCCGCCAAGGGGGTGTCACTCGGCAGTAACCTCGCGGACCTGGCCATCATCCCAGTCGCGAGCGCGGAGGCGCTGTTCGACAACCCGAGCCTGTTTCGGATTCTGGTGCAGACGGGCGGCCGAGAATCACTCGACGCTGCCGCTGACGAGGTGCGTGCAATCATCCGCGAGCGGCATGAAGGAGAGGACGACGTCAGCGTCATCACCCAAGATGCGCTGCTCGGCACCTTCGACCGCATTCTCGCCGCCTTGACGATGGCCGTCGCCGGCATCGCGGCCATCAGTCTGACCGTAGCGGGGGTGCTGATCATGAATGTCATGTTGGTATCCGTGTCCCAGCGCACCGGCGAGGTTGGGCTCCTAAAGGCGCTCGGCGCCCGCCGCAGCGATGTACTTGGGCTGTTCCTGGCCGAGGCATTGTTGCTCGCGCTGGCAGGAACCGCGGCGGGCGTCCTGCTCGCCTACGCAGGTGTCTGGGGCTTCAATGCGTGGCTCCCGGATTTCCACTTTGTGGTGCCGCTCTGGGCGCCGCTCGCGGCAGCGGTGGTCTCCCTCGTCGCCGGGCTGCTCTTCGGGCTGATGCCGGCGCAGAGGGCCGCGCGACTCGATCCGGTGCGGGCGCTGGCGGGGGAGTGAAAGTTTGAAGTGGTGAAGGTTGGAGCTGCGTGAGCCATGCGCGTCCGCGACATCCTGGCCTACACCGGCGGTGCCGTGCTCGCCCGCCGCGGCCGCAGCCTGCTGACCCTGTCCGGAATCGCCATCGGCGTCGCCGCGGTGGTGCTGCTGACGGCCATCGGTGAGGGGGTTCACCGCTTCGTGCTAGCGGAGTTCACACAGTTCGGCACCAACCTCATCGCGGTCACACCGGGGCGCACCACCACCATGGGCATGTCCGGGGCCATGATCGCCAGCGTGCGGCCGTTGTCGATGGACGATGTGGACGCGCTGAAGCGGGTGCCCGACGTGGAGGCCGTGGTGGGCGTCGTCTCCGGTAACGCGGCGGTGGAGGCGGGGCGACGCAGCCGCAGGACCATGGTGTTCGGCGCCGGACCGGAGGTGCCGGCCATCTGGGCGATGCGACCGGCACAAGGGCAGTTCCTGCCGGCGGACGGCGCCGCGCGGCCGGTGGCGGTGCTCGGTGCCAAGCTGTACCGGGAGCTGTTCCCGCGAGGAGTCGCTGGAGAGGCCCCGGCCCTCGGGGCGCGCATCCGCATCGGTGGGGAGCCGTTCCGGGTCATCGGCGTGATGGAGCCCAAGGGCCAGATGCTGGGCTTTGATCTCGACGACACCGTCTACATCCCCGTGCAGCGTGCGCTCGCCATGTTCGACCGCGAGGGGCTGATGGAGATCGACTTGCTTTACGACCGTGCCGCCGACAGCACCGCTGTCGCCGAGGGGGTCAAGGATCTGCTCATGCGCCGTCACGGACGCGAGGACTTCAGCATCACCACGCAGGACCAGATGCTCGAGGTGCTCGGCTCGGTGCTCGATGTGCTGACCGCCGTGGTGGCAGCGCTCGGGGCCATCTCACTGCTGGTGGGCGGCGTCGGGATTCTCACCATCATGACCATCGCCGTCGGCGAGCGGCGTGCCGAGATCGGCTTGCTACGGGCGCTCGGCGCCGGTCGCGGTCAGATCTTGGCCCTGTTCCTGCTAGAGGCGACTTTGCTCGCGCTGCTCGGCGGTGTCGTCGGCTTTCTGCTCGGCGCCGGCGGCGCCTGGCTGCTCGGTGCCCTGGTACCGGGGCTACCGACCCGCCATGCCTGGGACTTCGGCTTAGCCGCCGAA
>NZ_JAIFKJ010000105.1 GCF_019695415.1 Thiohalocapsa sp. | reverse complement strand
CTGCCCCCGCGGCCTTGCGGGCCGGGACGGAGCTGGCGGATTGAGGCGCGATTCTCCCGCCGGGGGGGCAGGTGGGCCGCTGCCGCCGCCCGCGGGTGCCCGGGCTTCAGGCCGCGCTGACGCGAGCCGCCGATAAAAGTGCGCTCACCGGCTTCAGGCGCGTCGTGGATGCCGGCCGGCCCCTGCCGGCACTGCCGCTGCCCGCGGCGACGGTCGCCGCCGGCGCCGCACAGGAGCTTGCCTTTCTGGTGGAGGTCTTCGGCGAGCTGCTGGGCTGCCCGCGCATCGGCCTGCGCCTGGAGGTCCTGCACCGGCCGATGTGCCCACGCTGGCACCGCGACCACAACGGTATCCGCCTGCTCTGCACCTGGCTCGGCCCAGGCACGCAGTGGCTGGACGATGCCGCCTCACCCGTCAGCGATCCGGCGCAACTGCCGGCTGACGCGCCCCCGAGCGGCCAGGCCGCACCCTTTGATCTGGTGCTGCTCAAGGCCGATCTTCCTCGCTCAAACCCGCGTAAGCCTTTGCCAGTAATGACAAAAATCGCAGTTTCAGATTTCACGCGGGTGGCTACATCGCGACCTGCAACAAGTTCAGTATCTCTTCCTGCTCCGGCGTCGGCGTGCTGTTCTGATAGAACTCGGCGCCATTGACAGTGACTTTGTTACGGGTGATCTGCGTCAAACACTCGATCACACCGCGAAATGTCCAGCGCCTTTCCGGCCCTTGTCCGTTCGCGGCGAACAGAGGTGCGAGACGCTGTTCCATATGCCATTGCAGATAATAGGCCAGCATGCAGAGAAAGACATGACTGCGAATGCGGTCATCGGTCTTGTGGTAGACCGGACGGATCTCGAGTTGCACGGTCTTGAGATTGCGAAAGGCGCGCTCGACGAAGGTTAAGCTCTTGTACGCGTTGACGACCTCCACGGTGCTCATCGCTTCCTGATCGACATCGCTCGTAATGATGTAGCAGCCATCGAAGCGTTGTTCCCGTTCCACCTTGTCCGTGTCGATCGACCAAACCAGACGATGTTCGCGGGACTTCGGCTTGTCGGGATCGGCGTCGATCGACCAGCGGATGAACTTTCCCACCTTGTATTTGGCCAAGACCTTGCCGACACGCGCCCCAAGCTTCTCCACGGTCGTGGCCCGTTGGTATGCCGCGATGTTGTCCAGAGCGGTTGTGGTGAGCGCCAGAAGACGTTCGCGCGTCTTGCCCTCGCGTTGCGCGGTCAGCGGGTTGCGGCAGAGACAGTAACGCCGTGCAGGATCATCGGGGTCAGTGACCTCATGGATGCTGCGCTCATCGAAGAGGTCGAGGGCAATCACCTTGTTCTTGAGCAAGGTCATCATCTCGCCATGGGTCAAGGCACTGACCGTGCGCAAGTCCTCCTCGTCCTTCAGCGCTTCGATATTGCTGCGTGTGATCATTCCGCGATCACCGACGAACACGACCTTCTCGATGCCGTAGTCGGCTTTGATTTCATGCACCTTGTCGACGACCGTGGTTTCGTCCTTGGTATTCCCCGCATAGACTTCCACGCCGACCGGACAACCCTTTGCCGTACAGATCAGCCCGACCACGATTTGTTCGTGCCCGCGCTTGCCGTCGCGGTTGTAGCCGAACGTCACCAACTCGCTATCCTGGTACTCGCCTTCGAAATAGACGCTGGTGATGTCGTAGAGCACCACATGACCGCCGTTGAGATGGCGGCGGACGAGGTGTCGCTGAATCGCCGTCTGGCGCCGCAAGAGCTCATCCATGGGCTCGTAGCAGTGCACATCGACATCGGGTGGCTCAGCGATGCCGCAGAGCTCCCACAGGCAGGTGTTCGGGTGGTGGTTGCACAAGGCGAGCTTGCTGCCGGCATAGACCAGGCGGCCGACGATCATCGCCAGCGCGCTGTTCACCCACGGTTCCGCACGCGAATAGAGCACCCGGTGCAGCCCCAGCTGCTTGGCGACGGCCAGGATCGCAAAGCTCGCGCCGTATTCCCTGCTGTCCAAAATCCGAAACGCCTGCGGGTCATCGACGGGAACGACGCGTTCACGAAAAGCGAGTTGCAGGAGCTTCAGTTGCTCCAACGAGCAGCCGGTGATGCGCCCGTGCTGCGTATGCTGCATCTTGCCGTTCTCGCGGAACGTGGTGCGCAAAATGCCGACCGGGCTCTTGCGGGAGGTCTGGATCTCGAGATGCAAGTTGCCATGCGCTGTCTGCATGGCTAAACACTAGCTCAAGA
>NZ_JAIFKJ010000253.1 GCF_019695415.1 Thiohalocapsa sp. | reverse complement strand
GCGCCCCCCGGGGTGAAGCTCCAGGACGGGCCCCAGCCCAACCCCGGGCCGACGAAATGGCCCAACCTCCCACCGTGGGTGGGCCTCGGGGCGCAGCGGGCTCACCAGCAAGGGCGGCAGAAAGGCGTCCGTAACGCACCAGCCTTGATCGGCAAGGGCAGCCGAAATGGCTGCCGGCAGATCGGGCGGTTCCTGAGGAGGCCCCTGCGGGGGCTGAGCAGGCGGAGAAAATCTGGCTGTGAGGTTCAACCGCGTGGGACCGAAGGCTCCGGGTGGCGCAGTTTGCGCCCCGTCCCGCCTTCCGTCCAGCTCTTTTGCGCGCGGTGTCTTGGGCCGGGCAGGCCGGGCGAACGGTCACCCTAGGGAAGCGCTGATTTATTGGCGCTTCCCTACGTCGAGAAGTCCAGGCAAGGTCGACCGACCTCCTCGTGGAGATTCCGTATACCGTCGCCGTTCTGCCGGTCAACGCGTCAGTCGGGTGCTCTGATCATGGGCTGGCATCAGCCGTCGGAGACCATGGAAACACCCTCCGCCAGTCCCGCTGTATGGACACCAGCGCCCAGCCCTTGTCAGCGGCGTCGTCGAGACCCTTGTCGAGCCGGCCTATGTGGCTGTCTCGGTCGTAAGCGTATTCGCGCTCGGCGTCGTCGTGATGCAGCAGCAGACCGAGGCGCTTGCCCTCGCCCGCCGTGGTCCACTCCAGCATCTGATAGTCGCCGTCGGAGTTGCCGAAAGCCAGAATGGGGCGGCGGCCGATGTGGCGCCAGATGCCTACCGGCTTGCCGGCCTTGTCGTCGATGAAGGCGATCTCGGGTTTGCGCACCAGGGTCGGCACGCCGTCGATCACCTCGTACTCCAGCGCGATCTGCGAGCCCACCACCTGCTCCGGCGGGATGCCGTAGACGCGCTCGGCCCACGGGCGTAGGAAAGCAATTCCGCCGCCGGAGACGATGAAGGTCTTGAAGCCGTTGTCGCGCAGGTAATCCAGCAGTTCCAGCATCGGCTGGTAGACCAGCTCTGTGTAATGCCGCTCGAAGCGCGGATGGCGGGCGGTGGCGATCCAGTCTGCAGTGAGCGCGGCGAACTCGCTGCTCGACACGCCGGCGTGGGTGGCCATCAGGAGCTGCATCAACCCTTCCATGCCGGCCTCGCCGAGTGCAACGCCATCCCTTGCCAATGCGGCCTTGAAAGGCTGCTCCTCGCGCCATTCGGGATGCTCATCGGCAAGCTCCCCGATGCGCTCCAGCACGAACGCAAGCTGGATATATATGGGCTGCTCCACCCACAGCGTGCCGTCGTTATCGAAGACAGCAATGCGCTCGGACTCGGGTACGAAGTCTGGGGAGCCCGCTTGGGTGACTGCTGCGACGAATCCGGTGATGGCCTGTTTTGCCTGGCCGTCGTCCCAGGACGCGAGCGGGTCGGCGGCCGCCGCCAAGGGGACCCAAAGCAACAGCAAAGTCAGGATACGCATCGCAGGTTCTCTCGCAGCTTGGAAAGCCTGACAAAGCATGCCCTAAGGAACCATCCTGAGGACCCCGCAGGCTGCGAATTTCGGCCACCCTGACGGCCGTCCAACTACTTTTTTTGGGGTGACGCGTCTGGTGCGCGTGCGCTAGTCGAGGTGATGGGAAATCCGCAATGTGCTCCCAGTCGGCGGTGTCACCGGCAGCCGCGCGTAGAAATGCGCGGACCGCGCCTGCGGATTCTTGCGCATGGGCGTGGTGATCTCCTCGACCAGCGTCGAGCCATCGGGCCCGATGACGCTGATCTCGACCCGCCCAGGCGTCAGGATTCGCTGCGGCATCAGATTCGCGACGTCACCACTAACGCTCAAGGCCCCGCCATCGCGGTAGACCCGGACCCGGTTGATCTCGAAATGGCTGTCTGCGGACTTCTGGACGCTCAGCCCTTCTGTCTGCAACACATCGGGCTGCGTAGCGCAGCCGGCGCCCACAACGCTCAAGGCCGCGGCCAAAGCGGCAGCCAGCATCCGCTGGCGTCGATCATCGTTCATCGGCTTGCTCTCCTGCTGTTCGGACCGCAGGCGGCGACCGCTCGGGGGTCGCCGTCCTCGCTCCATAGGGAAAGCATAGCCCCGGGCGCTGAAACCAAGCTGAACGCCGGCCTACAGGCGCGGCTCGGTTCCGCGTCGATGACGTCACGCTGGTTATACCCGCCACACATGGGTCTTCGGCCGCGATGCACGCCTCTCGCACCCGATCGCAGCTGACGACTCCTCGCCAT
>NZ_JAIFKJ010000424.1 GCF_019695415.1 Thiohalocapsa sp. | reverse complement strand
CTTCATTTTCAGCGACTTGCGTCGCCGAAAATGGCGGGGCGTCCTGCCCCGCGCGGGAAGCGCCAATAAATCGGCGCTTCCCTAGGCGTCGGCCCGGGCGATCAGCTGGAGCTGGAACCGCAGCCGGACGGCTATGTGCTGTGACCGCGGCGCATCCATCCGGAGCGCCTGGCGCCTCTGCACAATAATCTGCGGCGCGAACGCGGCACGTTCGGCCTGGCCCGTTTCCGCGAGGAGCATCATGACCCCGCCCTACAGGATTGATACTTCCGTTCTGGTGCGCCTCGTGACCGGTGACCCTGAGGATCCCTACATGCTTGCTCGGGAGCGTCTGACGAGGCTGGTGATCCACCAAGGCGCGGTGCTGTTCGCGTCGAATCGAGTCGAGTCACCGGCGAGACCTAAATTGCCGTCCAGCACCACCACGGCTTCAACCAGAGCCGAAGCCCGCGATGGCCTGCGCGATGTCCTCCGCAGCGGAGTCGTGGCACCGCTGACCGGCAGCGCGGTTCTCGATGCACTGGCGGCGACGCTGCGGTAGGTGCGCTCAGATGAGGGTCACAGGCCCGTGATCGTCGCAATGGTCGCCGTGCGGGTGATGCAGGCGGCCGTCGACGATGTAGTCCAAGTGATCGCCGTGCGGAACGGCCTCGTGGCCGCAGCCGGGGCCGTGTACATGGCCGCTCTCGCAGCAGGCAGTGATGCGCTGCTCGCAGCCGTCGGGGTTGGTCTCACTTACTTCGATGACGTGCTCGTCGTAGTGCGTCTGGCCGTCCACCGTGTGCGGATGGTGCAGGTGGCCGTCGTGCAGGTAGTCCACGTGGTCGCCGTGGCGGAGGGCGTGGTGGCCGCAGCCGGGGCCGTGCTCGTGGTCATGATGCGGATGGGTCTTGCAGGACTCGGTCATCGGTCAGGTTTCCAGGGTTTGGTGTTTGGACAGGTGTCTCGCCGGGCGGGGCCGGGCGCAGGTGTAGGTCGCTGGCGTTAAGCTCAGCGGTGGCCTTGATGGACGGGCCCTTGGGGACTTGTTCCGATCAGCACCCGCGGAGGAGCGGCCCCGGTGCCCACAGGTCGGTGCCCACACGTCGGCGCGGGCCGGCCCGGCATACACGCGAGTCAAGCCTAGACCACAGTGCCGACGGCTGCGCTGTCTGCGGTCAAGTCCGGCAGCATACGTTCAGGATCAGCCGCCCTGAAGACGCTCGATGCGCCGCTCCAGCGCGTCGATGGCCGCGTCCAGCTCGGCGCGCAGTGCCCCTGTGCCGAGCCCCGGCCACCCAGCCACCAGGCGGTCAGGGCGATGCCACTGGCGAGCGCCAAAGCCAGCAGGTAGCTGCCGCCGTGACCCAAAAGCGGCGGAAGCAGAAAGGCGGCACTCAGGGCGCCGATGGCCGCGCCCGCCGTGTTCACGCCGTAGAGCAGGGGCACCAAGCGCCCGAGTGCCGCCGGGTGCCGCACCAGCCAGGCGCTCAGCACCGGCAGGGTGCCGCCCATGAAGAAGGCCGCCGGGGACAGCAGCACCAGCGCGAGCAGCAGCGTGATCGCCTGCAACAAGCCCGTCGCCGGCTCGGCCAAATGGCTGTAGAGCATGCCGTACTGGGCGGCAAAGGCCGGTGCCAGCAGAAAATAGCCGAGTCCTGCCGCCATAACGCCCAGCTCCAATAGCGCGTAGGAGCGCAGCGGCCGGGCGATGCGGCGGCTGCGCCGGCCCCAGTAGGCGCTGCCGGCGGCCAGGCCCAGAAAGAAGGCTGCGAGGGTGGCGACCGCCGCCTGCGCGGTGGCCCCGAAGAGCAGCGACAGCTCCCGCATCCACACCACTGGCAGCACCAGCGCGCTGAAGCCCGACAGGAAGAAGAGCCCGAAAACAGCGGCCATCGCGCCGCGCCGGATGTCTCGCATTTGCGACATGTCACTTTTGAAATTGCTATGGTATAACATCTTAGCAATCTCTTAGCCCGAGCGATCCCTCGATTCGTGTCCCCAGGCGCCACCTTCGCTGTTCTGCCCAGCTCCCGGCACCGCAAGCACCCGCTCGGGCGCCTGCTGCTGGCCTGTGCCCTGCTGCTGGCGCAGACGCTGCTGGCGGCCCATGGCATCGCGCACCTGGCGCACGTGGACGAGGACCTGTGCGCGGTCTGCCTGGCCGGCACACACCCTTCCTCTTATTCACACCTGACGCTGCCCACGGAGAGGCACGTGCATATCTCTGTGGTACCAGTACCCACAAAAAAAACACCACAACAAGCAACCCACCACCACACTACCA
>NZ_JAIFKJ010000498.1 GCF_019695415.1 Thiohalocapsa sp. | reverse complement strand
ACCATCCCCTCGCCGACTGCCCGTGCAGTCGGCTCGATATTGGGTTCTAATCGGACGCGGTTCCGCCCGGGACTCTCTCCGTCTCGCCGTCCGTGCCCATGCATCCGTTGCTCATTGCCCGTGTCCTGGGCCTCTTCGCGCTGCTTTTCGCCGCCACGCTGACCGTACCCATCGCGGTGGGCCTAGTCTATGGGGAGGCTGATCTTAGGCATCTGCTGCAGCCCCTTGCCGGGGCACTGTCGCTGGGGCTGGTACTTTGGCTCGCGGGCGGGCTCGGTTCGCGCTTCGGCCTCGGGCGGCGAGGCGAGCTCGGCGTGCGGGACGGCTTTCTGATTGTCGCGCTGTTCTGGCTGCTGCTCAGTGCCCTCGGTGCCTGGCCCCTGGCGTTGGGTCTGGGGCTGTCACCGGTGGATGCGCTGTTCGAATCGGCGTCGGGACTCACCACCACAGGGGCTACCGTCATCACGGGCCTCGACGAGCTGCCGCGCTCCTTGCTGTTCTACCGCCAGGAGCTGCAATGGCTGGGTGGTATGGGGGTGGTGGTGCTCGGGCTTGCGGTGATCCCGCTGCTCGGCATCGGCGGCATGCAGCTCTATCGTGCGGAGGCGCCGGGGCCGCTCAAGGAGGAGAAGCTCACGCCACGCCTGGTCAGCACGGCGCGCTCTCTGTGGCTTTTGTACCTGAGCCTCACTGTGGCTTGTGCCATCGGCTATTGGCTCGCCGGCATGGATGCATTCGACGCCGTAGCCCACAGCCTGAGTACTGTCTCCACCGGCGGTTTTTCCACCCATGACGCGAGTCTTGGGCATTACCAGAGCCCCGCGGTGGAGGCCGTTGCCATCGTCTTCATGCTGCTGGCTGCCCTCAACTTCGGGCTTCATTTCGCCGTCTGGATCAGGCGCGACCCTGGTCTCTATCTGCGCGATGCGGAGGCGCGGACCTATCTCGGGTTCGTGCTGTTGGTGGTGTTGCTGGTAGGCCTGGTGCTGGCGCTGGAGCGTGTGTTCCCCGATCCTCTGACGGGCTTCCGTGAAGCCGCGTTTACGGTGGTGTCGCTGATCACCAGCACCGGCTTCGCCACCGTGGACCATGTGCATTGGCCGGACTTCCTGCCGGTTCTGCTGCTGCTCATCGCTTTTGTCGGCGGGTGCGGTGGCTCGACGGCGGGCGGCATCAAGGCGCTGCGGGTGTTGCTGCTGGTGAAGCAGGGGCTGTATGAGGTGCAGCGGTTGATCCACCCCCGGGCCGAGGTGCCGGTACGGGTGGGGCAGCGCGTTGTAGATGCGGGGTTGATGCAGTCCGTCTGGGGCTACTTCGCGCTCTACATGATTACCTTCGTGCTCTGCGGGCTGTGGATGATCCACACGGGGCTCGACCCGCTTTCGGCCTTTGCGGCCGTCGCCGCCAGCATCAACAACCTGGGCCCTGGCCTGGGCGAGGTGGCCTATACCTTCCAGGGCGTGAGCGACCAGGGCAAGCTCGTGGCCGTGGCGGCGATGCTGCTGGGTCGGCTGGAGATCTTCACGATCCTGGTGCTGCTGACGCCCGGGTTTTGGCGCGGGTGAGGCCTCAAACAAAAACGGGGCCCGAAGGCCCCGCTGCAAGCATGATTGCGCATCCGTGCGCGGTCGTCCGTGAGCAACAGCGTCAGGTGCTGCCGCGAGCGCCCATGAACTCGGGATAGGCCTCCAAGCCGCATTCGCCGACGTCCACGCCCTCGTATTCCTCTTCTTCGGTGACACGGATGCCCATGATCAGCTTGATGAGCAGCCAGACGATGAAGGACGTGATGAAGACCCAGGCGAGGATGGTGATGAGACCGATCGCCTGAGCGCCGAAGCCTGCGTCGGTGTTGGTGATCGGCACGGCCATCAGGCCCCACATGCCCACCACGCCATGCACCGAGATGGCGCCCACCGGGTCGTCTATGCGCAGCTTGTCCAGGGTGACGATACTGAACACAACGATCACGCCGCCGACGCCACCGATGAGGGTCGCCGCCAGGGGGGTCGGAGTCAGTGGCTCTGCAGTAATGGCCACCAGACCGGCCAGTGCACCGTTCAGCGCCATGGTCAGATCGGCCTTGCCGAACAGCAGCCGGGCGGTAATCAGCGCGAACACCAGGCCGCCCGCGGCCGCCATATTGGTGTTGACGAAGATGCCGGCCACGGCGTTGGCATCGCTGATATTCGACACCACCAGCTGCGAGCCGCCGTTGAAGCCGAACCAGCCGAGCCAGAGGATGAAGGTGCCGAGCGTGGCCAGCG
>NZ_JAIFKJ010000246.1 GCF_019695415.1 Thiohalocapsa sp. | reverse complement strand
CACTTGCCTCATGCGACAGGCCACATTTCAATGGGGTCATGTTAAACATGGGCTAGCGCTCCAGCCAGTCTTCGCTCGCGCTGGGAAGGACGGTACGGACGCTGAAGACGGGCTCGGTGTCCAGGTCAACGCTCACCCGGACGCCGGCCACGATGGGCGAGCCGGGGACTTCCAGCCGCTGGACCCGGGCAAGCGGCTCGCCGGTGTCGGGGTCGATCACGGGCCGGTCGAACTTGTAGCTATGGGTATCGCCGTGGATCAGCAGCATCGGTCCGTCAAAGCGCGCCAGGAACTGCTGAAGATCCTGCTTGAGGGGCACGAAGCCGCGCTTGCCGGGCTGCTCGAACACGGGGTTGGCGTGAAAGATCAGCACCGCAGCCCGCACCCCGGCGTCCCCTCCAGCTCCTAACGCTTGCGACAGCAACGCTCTGTTGGCGTCGGCACGCGCCCGGAACGCCGCATGTCGGGCGGGTATCCGCGGCTGCCACGCATTGTTGCTGCCGACGACATGCAGCACCACGAAGAGCACATCATCGCGGATGAACCAGGCGTTCTCGGGAAACTCGGGCCGCGGCATCCTGAGCCCGAGGGTATGGTTGTGCAGCACAGCCGGATCATCGAAGAACACCCGGCGCACACTGGCGAGGCGCGACAGCGGGTCCAGCCCGCCCGCGGCTTTGCGGTGGCAGTCCGTCCATTCGTTATCGCCGGGGGTGTAGACCACGGGCACAGGCTGGTCACGGAACAGCCGGGCCACCGCGCGGTTGTGGGCGTCGGTGCAGGGCTGGGCACCACCCTTGATGTCACCGACATGGACGATGAAGGCGGGCTCCTCTGCGGCGGCCTGTTCCAGCAGGCGAGCCAACAGATTGGCCTCTGCATCTGAGTAGGGCAGATCGCCGAGCGCGAAGAAGCGCAGCGAGCCTGCGGCCGCCGACCCCGCCAGCAGGGCGACGAACAGCAGGAAACCAAGCCGGGCGACAACGGACAGACGGCGGGGCGCTGAGTTAGGGGACATAGGCCCAAGTCTGCGGTTGGCGTGGACGAGGCGGCTCACTGTCATCCGGGATGACCAAGGGCGACCATCGAGCCGAGTGACTGCCCGCCTCGGCGGACAGTATGGCCTTGCTGACGGGACGGCTGCGAGCAAGCATCACAATGCGCTCAGGCAGTGGCAGCGCGCGGCCCATGACACGCCCGCACGTCGAGCGTGATGAGCGGCATAGGCATGCCATCGCGGATGACCGCACGGTTCCACGGGATCAGCGCCGTAGTCAACGCCTCACGGGCCCTAGCGCGAGCGTAAGGGTCCAGGTTGACCTCGACGGCGCAGCGCCAGCGGCGCAGGCCAAATCCGTCTTCACAGCGCGAAACCAGGCGATAGCGGGCGGCCGGCACAAGGCCCTCGGCAATACACGCATCCAGCGCCTGCCGCAGCAAGGCTTCGGCGGCATCGGCGCTGGCCGGGCACTGGTGGCGCGAGCCTTGCCAGGCCCGCGCCTGCTCCGCGAGTGCGCGCTCGGGCTGGGTCAACAGCTGGCGCCGGCGCTCTGTGATCCAGTCGCCCGCAACCAGAGTCAATGCGACCGACGCCACTTCTTCTGAGCGGAACCGGCGCCCCGACAGCGCAACGACAGCGGGAGGTACATAGACGCCGAGCAGGCGCATGGCGCGGCGCTGCTCGGCGGCGGTCAGCGGCCGGCGAACGGCGGTGCCGGTGGTGCGCTCAGCCATCTCAAACCAACGCCGTGCCTCGGCCATGGCGTGCGTGTCGACCACGCGCACGGCGCCGTCCGGCTCCAAGACCCAGCCGTCCGGCCAGAGTGCGATGCGATAGGCCGGCTGGGCGCGAATCGCATCGGCCGCAGCGCGCCGCGCGGCGAGCTGGGTGCGGATGGGGTGGCTGCGCAGCAGCAGGCGGCTCGGCAACATCGACGCAGTGGCTCGTATGGCGCGACAGGCCGACTATACCGAACCCCCGCCGTCGGGATGAAACCTCTTTGCAACAAAACCGCCAACCTCACGCCGCTGCGCGGCGCGGAATCCATTGGTGAAGCTAGTGCAGCCGCAGGGATGGTGAAGCTAGTGCAGCCGCAGGGACTGGCCCGCAAGGGCTTCGATGACGGGGCTCACGGCGGCGATCTGCTCGGCGTCGTCCGAGACATCGGCGAACCGACGCCGATCTGCCAGCGCCGCGGGTTCATGCCCCAGATTGTGCAGCAGCGTGACGACCTGCTGGAGGGCATCCGCCAGCTCGTGCATCAGGTGCA
>NZ_JAIFKJ010000491.1 GCF_019695415.1 Thiohalocapsa sp. | reverse complement strand
TAGGCCAGTAGCTCAATTGGCAGAGCAGCGGTCTCCAAAACCGCAGGTTGGGGGTTCGAGTCCCTCCTGGCCTGCCACATTTCGCGGTCCTGAAGCCGCTTGCGGAAAGCATGAACGCAAAAGCCGAAGCCGGGGCGACCGGCCTCGACACTATCAAGCTCGTTGCGGCCGCTGGAATCGTGATCGCGGCGCTTTGGGCCTTTTATTTTTTTGCTGATTACTCGCTGCTGCTGCGCGTGGTCGCGCTGCTCGCGCTGGCGGGCGGCGCTGCAGCGATTGCGCTGACATCGTTGCCCGGACGACAGCTGTGGCGCTTTGCCGTGGATGCACGCATGGAGGTACGCAAGGTCGTCTGGCCCACGAGACAGGAGACCTTGCAGACGACGCTCATCGTGATCGTCATGGTGCTCATCCTCGGTATCCTGCTGTGGCTGTTCGACATGGTGCTGATGGCCATCCTGCGTTTCCTTACCGGGCAGGGGGGCTGAGCGTGGCCAAGCGGTGGTATGTGATTCACGCATTCTCGGGCTTTGAAAGCCATGTGAAGCGTTCCTTGGAGGAGCGGATTGCGCGGGCGGGGATGCAGGACGACTTCGGTGAAATTCTCGTGCCCACGGAAGAGGTCGTGGAGATGCGCGGCGGCCAGCAGCGCAAGAGCGAGCGTAAGTTCTTCCCTGGCTATGTGCTGGTCAATATGGAAATGACCGATGAGACCTGGCATCTCGTCAAGGATGTACCGAAGGTGATGGGGTTCATCGGCGGCAAGGGAGATCGACCGGCGCCCATCCCAGATTCGCAGGTGGATGCTATCTTGCAGCGTGTGCAGGACGGTGTCGAGAAGCCGCGGCCGAAGGTGCTCTATGAGCCGGGCGAGGTGGTTCGAGTCACTGATGGGCCATTCACCGACTTTAATGGTGTCGTAGAAGAAGTCGACTACGACAAGAGCCGCGTCAAGGTGTCGGTGCTGATCTTCGGCCGTTCGACACCGGTCGACCTGGAATTCGGGCAGGTCGAAAAAGGCTGAAGCGGATCACGGCTCGGTTGGCCGCAAGGGCTTGCCGGTCGGCACGAACGTCCGCGGAGGCGGCGCAAGGCAGGCTTAGCTAGGCCGCATGGCCGGCGGCGCGGTTGGATCGCGGCCTGCGTTGGTTGGGCGATCACGCGAGGGGCTGGATGGCCAGCATCGGGCCATCCAGCTGGGGACGTACTGAGGACTATCACGGGGAGCCGGTTGTCACACTCGGCGTCTGCACCCGTCGAGGTAACGAAATCATGGCGAAGAAGATCAGCGCCTACATCAAGCTTCAGGTCAAGGCGGGGGAGGCCAATCCGAGCCCACCCGTTGGTCCTGCGCTTGGTCAGCACGGCGTGAACATCATGGAGTTCTGCAAGGCATTCAACGCCAAGACGCAGGACGTCGAAAAGGGTCTGCCCATCCCGGTTGTGATTACCGTGTACGGTGATCGCAGTTTCACCTTTGTGACCAAGACCCCTCCGGCATCCGTATTGCTGAAGAAGGCGGCCGGCATCGGCAAGGGCAGCAGCACGCCGAACACCGCGAAGGTGGGCAAGGTCAGCCGGCAGCAGCTGGAGGACATCGCGAGCACCAAGATGGCCGACCTTAACGCCAACGACATGGACGCCGCCGTGCGCATCATTGCGGGAAGTGCCCGCGCCATGGGGCTGGACGTGGAGGGTGTGGAATAAATGGCCAAGCTGACCAAGCGCGCAAAGCAGATCCGCGCGCAGATCGAGCCCGGGCGACTCTATGCCGCAGAAGATGCCTTCGATCTGCTCAAGAGCCTATCTAAGGTCAAGTTTGTCGAGAACATCGACGTGGCAGTCAATCTCGGCGTCGATCCCCGCAAGTCCGACCAGGTCGTGCGCGGTGCAACGGTGCTGCCTCATGGCACTGGTAAGCAGGTGCGGGTCGCAGTGTTCACGCAAGGAGGCAACGCCGAAGCGGCGACAGCAGCCGGCGCCGATCGCGTGGGAATGGAAGATCTGGCCGAGGAGATGAAAGGCGGGGCGCTCGGCTACGACGTCGTTATCGCCTCCCCCGACGCCATGCGTGTCGTGGGACAGCTGGGCAAGCTCCTCGGACCGCGCGGGCTGATGCCGAACCCCAAGGTGGGCACAGTGACGCCGGACGTGGCACAGGCGGTCCAGAACGCAAAGGCCGGGCAGGTACGCTACCGCACGGATAAGGCAGGCATCATCCACTGCCCGCTGGGCAAGATCGACTTCGCGTCGGACAAGCTGCGCGAAAACCTCGAAGCCCTACTCGGCAACCTGATGAAGGCAAAGCCGAGCGCGGCCAAGGGCGTTTATATGAAAAAGGTCACGGTGTCGTCCACCATGGGGCCAGGGCTAACGGTCGACCACGGCACCCTGTCGTTTTAAGCGCGTCTCACGGGGTCGACAGAGGTCGACGCATGTGGCTGTGGGGTCCTGGCGGCCTGCAGCCCGATAGCTTTGGGACGTCGGTCTATTTGGTCCGGGGTCCGTCAAAGACCGCAGGTGTCCGCCGGCCCGCCGGGAGTGCGGGTCAGTGAGGCTTAATGTCTGCCTGCGCAGATGTGCCCTCGCAGCGTCCATCGGGTTCGTCTCGATGGCTTTGATGACGGAGCACGCAATCAGCCCGGCGCGAGGAACGGATGCACGCGTCGGGGCGTGTCCCGGCTGAAGTCGGGACCAGTCAGGAGGAGCCTATGCCTCTGAATTTTGCTCAGAAGGAAGCCGTCGTGGCAGAGGTCTCGGAGGTTGCGCGGGGCGCATACTCCGCGATTGGCGCCGAATACCGCGGCCTGACGGTGGCGGAGATGACGGAGCTGCGCGTAAAAGCGCGGGAAGCCGGCGTCTACGTGCGCGTGGTGAAGAATACCCTCGCCAAGCGGGCGTTGGCCGACACCGAGTTCGAATGCATGAACGACGAGCTCACCGGCCCGTTGGTACTTGCCTTCGGCCGCAACGACCCGGGCTCCGTCGCGCGCGTCGCGAAGGACTTCGCGAAGGGACACGAGCGCTTCCAGGTCCGCATGATTGCGCTCTCGGGCCGTTTGCTCGACGCGTCGGAGCTGGACAAGGTCGCGAAGATGCCGACCTACGAGGAAGCTCTAAGCCTGTTGATGGCGACGATGAAAGCGCCGGTGCAGAAGCTCACCAGCACGCTCAATGAAGTGCCCGGCAAGCTCGTGCGTACCATCGCCGCCGTCCGTGACGCGAAGGAAGGTGCCTGATTCGGCCCATCCGAGCTGCTCATTACTCAGTTGACAAGATTCCCGTCGGGTTCTGCCCGGCGACTGATTCCCAGGAGATCACAATGGCCGTTTCCAAAGACGAAATCCTCGACGCCATCGCGAATATGACCGTGATGGAAGTTGTCGACCTGATCAGCGCAATGGAAGAAAAGTTCGGTGTCACCGCCGCTGCCGCAGTCGCGGCGGCGCCGGCTGCCGGGGCTGCTGGTGGCGATGCCGGCGAGGCGGCGGAAGAGCAGACCGAGTTCGACGTCGTGCTGGCGTCCTTCGGCTCCAACAAGGTGGGCGTCATCAAGGCTGTGCGCGCCCTGACGGGCCTGGGCCTGAAAGAGGCCAAAGAGGCCGTCGAGGGTGCGCCGACGACTCTGAAGGAAGGCGTCTCCAAGGACGACGCCGAAGCGGCCAAGAAGGCCCTCGAGGAAGCCGGCGCGACCATCGAGATCAAATAAGCCGCATTGTCTGCGACTCAGCAGCGAAGCGTTGAAGAGGCTGGCGGCTGCAGGCCGCCGGCCTTTTGTCGTTGCTGTATCGTGTGGCGTCGGCGCTGATGCGTCGGGCGGCCGCTCACGGGATCATGGTCCCGCGACGGCATTCGATCTCGCCGCGTCGTTGTCACTCGGTGCAGCCACGGCAGCATCACAGTATGCCTCACCACCGGAGCCGCCTCGCGTGAGGCCCGGCATCAGACCCTACACATGAGGGAAGGCAGTATGGCCTACTCGTTCACCGAGAAGAAGCGTATTCGCAAGAATTTCGGCAAGCGGCCGACCATTCTCGAGGTGCCCTTTCTCCTCGCTACGCAAATCGAGTCCTATCGGGACTTTCTGCAGGCGGATCGCGCTGCCGACGGGCGCGAGGATATGGGCCTGCACGCGGCCTTCCGCTCGGTGCTGCCCATCGAGAGCTACTCAGGTAACGCTGTGCTGGAGTACGTGAGCTACCGTCTCGGCGAGCCCGCCTTCGACGTGCGCGAGTGCAATCTGCGCGGTGCCACCTATGCGGCACCCCTGCGGGTGCTGCTCCGGCTGGTCATCTACGATAAGGATGCCCCTGCCGGGAGCAAGGTGGTCAAGGACGTCAAGGAGCAGGAAGTCTACATGGGCGATCTGCCGCTCATGACAGAGAACGGCACCTTCATTATCAACGGCACCGAGCGGGTCATCGTCTCGCAGCTGCACCGCTCGCCCGGGGTCTTCTTTGATCATGACAAGGGCAAGACGCACTCATCCGGTAAGCTGCTGTTCTCCGCACGGGTGATTCCGTACCGCGGCTCCTGGCTCGACTTCGAGTTCGATCCCAAGGACAACGTCTTCGTGCGCATCGACCGCCGCCGCAAACTGCCCGCGACGGTGCTGCTGCGAGCCTTAGGCTACAGCACCGATGAGATGCTGGCGCTCTTCTTCGAAACGGACACCTTCCATCTGGGCGATCCGCCGGAACTGGAATTGGTGCCGGAGCGTCTGCGCGGCGAAACGGTCAATTTCGAGATCAGCATCGGCGACGAAGTCTTGGTGGAGGCTGGCCGCCGTGTGACCGCCCGCCACATCCGTGAACTGCAAAAGGCGGGTATCGAGCGACTGGCGGTGCCGGACGAGTTTCTGCTCGGTCGCACCCTGGCGCAGACGCTTGTGGACACCGACACCGGCGAGGTCATCGCCGAGGCCAATGCGGAGATCACCGAGGAGTTGCTGACGGCCCTGCGCGAGCAGGGGATCGAGCGTGTCGAGACCCTATTCGTCAACGACCTCGATCACGGCCCCTATCTGTCCGAGACGCTGCGCATCGACAGCACGCGAACCGAGCTCGAGGCGCAGGTCGAGATCTACCGCATGATGCGTCCGGGCGAGCCGCCGACCAAAGAGGCGGCGCAGAATCTCTTCCACAACCTGTTCTTCACGTCGGATCGCTACGACCTCTCGGCGGTGGGCCGCATGAAGTTCAACCGCCGCCTCGGCCGGGATAGCACTGAGGGCGCCGGGATTCTCTACGACCACAAGTACTTCAGCGCCCGCAGCGATGACACGGCCAAGCAGTTGGTGGAGCGCTGCGGCGAGAGCTCCGACATCGTCGATGCGCTCAAGGTCCTCATCGAGCTACGCAACGGCCGCGGAACCGTAGACGACATCGACCATTTGGGCAACCGTCGGATTCGCTGCGTTGGCGAAATGGCCGAGAACCAGTTCCGCGTGGGTCTCGTGCGCGTGGAGCGTGCGGTCAAGGAGCGGCTGTCGCTCGCCGAGTCCGAGGGCCTGATGCCGCAGGAGCTCATCAACGCCAAGCCGGTATCGGCGGCCATTAAGGAGTTCTTCGGTTCCAGCCAGCTGTCGCAGTTCATGGACCAGAACAACCCGTTGTCAGAGGTCACGCATAAGCGGCGTGTCTCGGCACTCGGTCCGGGCGGCCTTGCCCGGGAGCGTGCCGGTTTCGAGGTGCGCGACGTGCACCCGACCCACTACGGCCGCGTTTGCCCCATCGAGACGCCGGAAGGCCCGAACATCGGGCTTATCAACTCGTTGGCCGTGTATGCGCGCACCAACCGTTACGGCTTCCTGGAGACGCCGTACCGCCGGGTGGAGGACGGCAAGGTCACCGACCAGATCGATCACCTCTCGGCCATCGAAGAGGGCGGCTACGTCATTGCCCAGGCCAACGCCACCCTGGACGACGAGGGACGCCTCACCGATGCCTTGGTGTCCTGCCGCCACATGAACGAGTTCACGATGAAGGCACCGGAGGAGGTCCAGTACATGGACGTCTCGCCCCGCCAGATCGTGTCCGTGGCAGCCTCCTTGATTCCGTTCCTGGAGCACGACGACGCAAACCGCGCGCTCATGGGCTCGAACATGCAGCGCCAGGCGGTGCCGACGTTGCGCGCCGAAAAGCCGCTGGTGGGCACAGGTATGGAGCGGGTGGTCGCGAAGGACTCGGGTGTGGTGCAGTGGGCGCGCCGCGGCGGTGTCATCGACTCGGTGGATGCCGCCCGCATCGTCGTGCGGGTGAATGATGACGAGACTGAGGCCGGCGAGCCTGGTGTCGACATCTACAACCTGACCAAGTACACCCGCTCCAACCAAAACACCTGCATCAACCAGCGCCCGCTGGTGCAGCCCGGGGACGTCATCGAGCGCGGCGACGTGCTCGCCGACGGTCCATCCACGGACATGGGGGAGCTTGCTCTCGGGCAGAACCTGCGCGTGGCATTCATGCCCTGGAATGGCTACAACTTCGAGGACTCCATCCTCATCTCCGAGCGGGTCGTTCAGGAGGATCGCTTCACGAGCATCCATATCGAAGAGCTGACCTGCCTCGCCCGCGACACCAAGCTCGGGCCGGAAGAGATCTCCAGCGACATTCCCAATGTCGGCGAGGCGGCGCTCTCGAAGTTGGACGAGTCCGGCATCGTCTACATCGGTGCGGAAGTGCGCGATGGCGACATCCTGGTGGGCAAGGTCACGCCCAAGGGCGAGACGCAGCTGACCCCCG
>NZ_JAIFKJ010000139.1 GCF_019695415.1 Thiohalocapsa sp. | reverse complement strand
AACGGTCAGCGTCTGAACCAGACCTACCCCGAGTTGGTGGAGGCCCTGCTGGCGCAGCGCTGCGACGACTTCGTCCTGGACGGCGAGGTGGTGGCCTTCGACGGTCCGCGGACCAGCTTCCGACGCCTGCAACAACGCATGCAGCGGCATGCCGACAGCCGTGACGAAACCGACGTGGCCGTATTTCTATATTTGTTCGACATCCCGAGCCTGCTCGGTCAAGACTGCCGCCGGCTGCCGCAGCGAACGCGCAAGGAGCTGCTGCGCCGCGCCATCGACTTTGCGGATCCGTTACGCTTCACGGCGCACCGCAACGACAACGGCGTGGAGCTGCTGCACGAGGCCTGCGAGCAGGGCTGGGAGGGCTTGATCGCCAAGCGGGCCGACGCCGGCTACGCCACGGGGCGCTCCGAGGACTGGCTCAAGCTGAAGTGCGAGCACCGCCAGGAGCTGGTCATTGGCGGCTTCACCGAGCCCCGTGGCAGCAGGGCCGGCTTCGGCGCATTAGTGGTGGGCTACTACGACAGCGACGACCTGGTCTGCGCCGGCAAGGTGGGCACGGGCTTCGACAACCAGACACTGCACGAGCTGCGCGCGGAGCTTGAAAAGCACGAGCGTGATGATCCGCCATTCACGCGCGGCGCGTTGCCAGATCACGGAGTACATTGGGTGACGCCGGCACTGGTGGTGGAAGTGGCCTTCTCCGAGTGGACACGGGACGGCCGGCTACGCCATCCCCGCTTCATCGGCCAGCGCCGGGATAAGTCGCCGCGCGCCGTTGTGCGCGAGGATACCGCACCAGCGCGGTGACGCGTCATCTTTGCCAGTACCGGTGAGCACCCGTGTCATTTGCCGATGCTTAGGGAAGCGCTGATTTATTAGTGCTTCCTGTGCGGGGCAGGAGGCCCCGCCATTTTCGGCGACGTAAGTCGCTGAAAATGAAGCGAAGCGGAAACCGCGTTTTCGCTTCGCGTGCTGAAAATGGGCAGGAAGCCCATTTTTCAGCGTCTCCTTAGGTGCATACGCCCCATTTAGAAGCTGCCGCCGCGGCGTCAGCCCTGAAGATTCTGGCCCAGGCATTGATGTGAACGTTGCAGATCCCAACGAAGGACCGATGCCACAACCGCTACTGCTCAACGAGTCACTCGCGCCCGCCGAAAAAGCGGGGGCGGCCCAATGAGCACCCATCCCATCGCCGACTATGCGCTGCTCTCGGATCGTCATGGGTCCGCCCTGGTATGTCGGAACGGCAGCGTGGACTGGCTCTGTCTACCGCGTTTCGATTCGCCGGCCCAGCTCGCCTGCCTGCTCGACGCAGATGCCGGACACTTTCGGGTTGTACCCCAGGACGTACACGCAATCAACCGGCGCTATCTGCCCGAATCGCTGGTGCTGGAAACCAGTTTCCGCTGTCGCAATGGCAGCGTGACGCTGCGCGATGCGCTGGCCATGGGCGCGGACGATCAGGTCAACACCTTGGGTTACGGCGCACCGCACCTGCTGCTGCGCGAGCTCGTCTGCACCGAGGGGAGTGTCAGCGTGGAGCTGGACTACCATCCCCGCCCCGAGTACGGCCTGATCCGCCCCCTGCTGGAGCCGGCTACTGGTGGCCTGCTGACCCGCGGCGGCGCCTCCATGCTGCGATTATCGGGCAACGCGGACTGGTCCGTGGACGATTGCAGTGCCGGCGCCCGCCCAACGCTGCAGGCCGGCGATCGGCTGTGCCTGGCGCTGCAACACAGCGCCACCGCCGACGGCCCGCCGCCACCCCTGTCTGCGGACCAGATCAGCGACGCCCTCGATGCGACCCTCACGGCATGGCAGGCATGGTCCGACGCACACCAGCACTATGAAGGCCCATGGCGGGAGCTCGTCCGCCACAGCGGCCGGGTGCTTCAGGGCCTCGGCTACCAGCCGACGGGAGCCATCGTCGCCGCACCCACCAGTTCGCTCGCCACCTGCGTCGGCGGCAGCCGTAACTGGGACTATCGCTACAGCTGGGTCCGCGACGCGAGCCTCACACTGGACGCCCTCTGGGTCGCCGCCTGCCCCATGGAAGCGCATCGGTTCTTCGACTTCCTCGGCGCCACGGCCATGCTCCAGGTGCGCGAGCACGGCAACCTGCAAGTGGTCTTCGGCATAGAAGGCGAGCATGACCTGCACGAGCGGGAGCTGCCGCGCCTGCGCGGCTGGCGCGACAGCCGGCCGGTGCGTATCGGTAATGCCGCCTGGGCTCAAAGCCAGCTGGACGGGTACGGGAACGTGTTGCTGGCAGCCCATCGCCTGCGCGAGCAACTACCCCACTTGAGCGACGCCGCGCGACGCTTTCTCGCGGAGATCGCCGATGCCGCCGCCGCACGGTGGCGCGGGTGCGACCATGGCATCTGGGAGATTCGCGCCGAGCCCAAGCACTATCTGCACTCCAAGCTCATGTGCTGGGCCGCGCTGGATCGGGCGCTGGATCTCGCACCGGACCTGCTGCCCGCGGACGCAGCCAATGAGCGCATGGCCCGCTGGCGCCGGGCGCGGGAGGATATACGCACGGCGATCCTGAAGCAGGGCTGGAGCGATCGTGTTGGCGCCTTCACGCAGGCCTTCGGCGAGGACGCCCTGGACGCGGCCGCGCTGTTGATACCGATCGTGGGCTTTCTACCCGCCGACGATGCACGGGTGCTGGCAACGCTTGACGCAGTGGAGACGGCGCTCACAGACAGCGGCTTCGTCCGCCGCTACCGAGCCGATGACGGTCTGCCGGGGGCCGAGGGCGCCTTCCTGGTATGCACCTTCTGGCTTGCCCAGGCCCGGGCGATGGCAGGCCAGATCGAGGCGGCGGAGCGGCTGTTCGAGCGAGCCGCGGGCTGCGCGAATGATCTCGGCCTCCTCGCCGAGCAGGTGGACCCGGAGACAGGGGAGCTGCTCGGCAACTTCCCCCAGGCGTTCAGCCATATCGGGCTGGTGAACGCCGCCCAGGCCATCCACAACGCCCATGTAGGATAGCCCTGCCCCTCATGCTGAGCCTGCCGCTGATCCTTGCGCTGTCGGTCAGCCTCCGTGGTCGACAATCACCTGGAGATGCGCGGCTCGACACCTGACCGTTACACCGGGGGTCGAGTCGGTGCTAACGTGCCGGGCCACCCTCCTCACACAGGTGATGCCATGAACCCAGCTCCGCGCCGCGATCCGGCCAATGCCCGCCGCCAGCCACTGGCCATGGGGTGGCGGTGGCTCACGGCCTGCGGCCTCGCGGCACTGCTCCTACTGCCCACGGCGGGTATCGCGGTGGACGCGGACTTCGACGACGCCGCCATTATGCAGATCCGCTATCCGGACTGGTTCAAAGAGAGCTTTCTGGACCTGCCGGACGACGCCGCCATGGCGGCAGAGGCCGGCAAGCAGGGACTGTTTCTCTTCTTCAGCACCGAGGGCTGCTCCTACTGCCACCTGTTCATCGAGAAGAGCCTAGGTGACCCTGACATCGCTGAGCGCCTGCAGAGCAACTTCGACGCGCTGGGGCTCGAGATCTTCTCTGACGCCGAGCTGACGGACTTCGACGGTGAGACGACCCGTGTGAAGCAGTTCGCGCTGGACGAAGGAGTGCAGTTCGCGCCGACCTTCATGTTCTACGACACCGACGGCAGACCGCTGGTGAAGCTTACCGGCTACTATGGCCCGGAGCGATTCGCGCGGGTGCTGGATTATCTGGCCGACGGCCATTACGAGCGCGTCGGGCTGCGCGACTACTTGGCGCAGACCGAACCCGCCGCCGACGCCGCCGGCTGGACGCTGCCGCAGGACCCGCTGTTCGAGCCGCCACCCCATGCGCTCGCCCGCAGCGAGGCCATGCCGGCGGAACGCCCGCTGTTGGTCCTGTTCGAGGGCGAAGACTGCGAGCGCTGCCCACGCTTCCACGACGAGGTCCTGGGCGACGACGCCATCCGCGGCAAGCTCCGCGGTTTCGACGTGGTGCGTCTCGATGCCGGCGATGCCCAGACACCGGTGCTTACGCCCGGCGGCCAGCGCACCAACCCGCGGGACTGGTACGCAGCCCTCGGCTTCACCCAGCTGCCGGCCCTGGCCTTCTTCAGCGAGGACGGGCGGCGGGTGCTCGACACTGACGCCGTGGTGCTGAACAGCCGCATGCACAACAGCATCGGCTTCGTCACCGACCGCGTCTACGAACAGGGCTGGAACTACCAGCGCTATGCCCGCAGCCAGGCAATGAAGCGCGTGCAGGCCGAGGACGGGCGCGCGACATCCGCCGACTAACCCTTCGTGGCCCGAGTACGGGATCGATCATCGAACAAAGCGTGGAGGCGAGCCGCGGCTCAGCCAGCCCCGCCACGCCCGCGACGCACCCGCACCGCCTCCTCGCGCTCCAGCTCTTCCAGCGCGTTGTCGATGACGCCGAGTCGCTCGTCGATCTCCGGCAGCAGCACGTCCTCCAATGCCCGCGCACGGCGCGAGGTGCGCAGATACTCCACCCGCAGCCGCTCCAGGTTGCCGGTAAGCACCGCGAGCCTCGCGGCGAGCGGCATCAACGCGGAGAAGGCCTCGCGGCACGCGTCGCCCTCCGGACTCGCGATCGCACAGGTTCCAGCCGCGGTATCCGCGCCGGGGTCGGTATCTGAAAGAGCATCCGCATCGAGCTCAGCCGTCCCGCCGAAGCCGGCAACCTCCGAGCCGCGCACAGCCCGGGCCGCATCTTCCACCTCCATCGGCGTTTCGATCCGCACCCCGAGCACCGAACGTCTCGTGGTCGCGAATCCGCACGCGCCGGGGGCCGGCGGATAAACGGCCAACTCATCCAACCCATGACGCCCCACGGCCGCCCGCAGCGCATCGCGTGCCGTCTCCTCGGCGCGCCGCCAGCGCGTCATCGTGGCATCGTAGTCGCGCAGGTTGGCGAGGATCTCGCCGGCGAGGATCAGCCGCTTCTCGTCCAAGAAGCGATAGCCCTCCTGCATACCAACCCGCTCGGCCTTGAGCTCGAGATAGGCACTTTGGGTCGGGACCAGCTCGCGATCGGTCATTACGCTGCTCCCATGGTGCTGCTCCGGAACCCAGACCCGCCGCTGCCGAATCAGGCAGGGGCTGGCTCGGTGCTGACGGCCGCCGCTGCCTGCGCCGCCTGGGCCTGCTAGCCGGCGCGGCTCGAGCCACCTGCGCGCGGTGCCCGAATCTGCGCATCCGACAGCCGTGTCAGCTCCTGTTGCGGCAGCCCGCGCAGGGCCTGCCAGCCGGCCTCCATGCTCTGGTACAGGGTGCGGCGGCCGGATTGTGCGACGACCTCGGTCTCGAACCGTTCGCCGAAGGCGAGATACAGCCGGTCCGTCTCCGACAGGCCCTCCTCGCCGACGACGCTCGCCAGGATACGCGTCTGCTGCGCCTGGGCGTAGGCGGCATAGAGCTGGGCGGCCAGCGCCGGGTGGTCCGGATCCGTGAGCCCTTTGCCGGTACCGTCCTTCATCAAACGGGACAGACTCGGTAGGACTTTGATGGGTGGATACAGATCGCGGCGGTGCAGCTCCCGGTCCAGCACCAGCTGACCCTCGGTGATGTAACCGGTCAGGTCCGGAATGGGATGAGTGATGTCATCGTTGGGCATGGTCAGGATAGGCACCTGAGTCACGGAGCCCGGCACGCCCCGAATGCGCCCGGCGCGCTCGTACAGCGTCGCCAGGTCTGAGTACATGTAACCCGGGTAGCCCTTGCGGCTCGGCACCTCGCCGCGGCTGGCCGAGACCTCCCGCAGCGCCTCGCAGTAATTGGTGAGATCCGTCAGGATGACGAGCACATGCTTGCCTTCCTCGAAGGCCAGATACTCGGCCGCCGTCAACGCAAAGCGGGGCGTCAACAAGCGCTGCGCACTGGCATCTGAGGCCAGGTTCAGGAACAGCACCGTGCGCGCCAGTGCCCCGCTTTGCTCCAGGGAGCTGCGGAAGAACTCGGCACTGCCATGCGGGATGCCGATGCCGGCAAAAACGATGGCGAAGTCGTCGTCGTCGCGCACGTC
This sequence comes from Thiohalocapsa sp., assembly GCF_019695415.1. Taxonomy (GTDB): domain Bacteria; phylum Pseudomonadota; class Gammaproteobacteria; order Chromatiales; family Chromatiaceae; genus Thiohalocapsa. Next base: position 738 of record NZ_JAIFKJ010000139.1, on the reverse strand, counting down.
CGCCCCCCCGCGCTCGCGCTGCGCCCCCGGCAGCCGCGCATTGCACGCGATATCCACGGCGATGCGGTCGTGCGGGAGCCCACCGCCGGAGAAAAGCGGCAGCTTCTGCCCGCGCACCAGGGAGTTCATCAGATCGATGGCCGTGAAGCCCGTCTCCAAAAACTCGCTCGGCGCCTGCCGGGCAGAGGGCTTGAGCGGCAGCCCGTCGACGCGAAACGCCTGCTCCGCCGCCAGCGGCGGCCCGCCGTCCAGGGGTTTACCAACCCCATTGAAGATCCGCCCCAACAGCCCCGGCCCGACATGGAACCGCAGCGGCTCGCCAAAGAAGCGCACCCGCGTGCCGTCGATGCGAAGCCCCGCCGTGTCGTCCAGCATCTCTACCGTGACGCTGTCCTCATCCAGCGCAGCGATACGCCCCAAGCGCACGGCACCGCCCACGTCTTCGACTTCAACGGCCTCATTCAGGCCCACGTCCACGCTGCGCCGCAGAAACAACAGCGGCCCGTCCACCCGGTTGGCGATGTCCTCGCCGGTCAGTCGTGCATACATCTCTGCCCTGCCCTGCCTCGCGCTGCGTCACCCGCCGACGGGGTCAGAAACCCCGGTGCGATACGGCAAGCGTAGTCCATCAGCAGAGTCTTATCCGTACCGCGAATCAAGGGCACCTCGAAAAATTCGAGGTGCCCGTGCGGGGCAGGATGCCCCGCCATTTTCGGCGACGTAAGTCGCTGAAAATGA
>NZ_JAIFKJ010000552.1 GCF_019695415.1 Thiohalocapsa sp. | reverse complement strand
AAGCTAACGCCCCAAGAGTCGCTCAGCACGCCCGACCAGCGCCTCGCCCGTGATGCCGTTGAATGCCATGATCTCCGCCGGGCTCGCGGTGGTTTCACCGCGCTGCCAGGCGATGAGGTCCCGCGCCGGCGCCTTGGTGCGCAGCAGCACTGGCTCCAAGGCCGTGCTGCCGCCGCCGCTCACGGCAAGCAGCGCATCGCCGTCGAACAGGCCCGCAAACGCCGCATCATCCATGAAGGCGCCGTCCGCCTCGGCGCTGTGCTGCCAGGCGACGTCGCCCGGGCGGAACAGCCGGCGCGGGTTGGCGACGGCGACGATGCGCACGCGCTTGCCCGCCGCCTCCAGCTGGTCCTTGGCCGCAAACACCGGCAGCAGCACCATGTCGCCGGTGATGGCGAAGATCACCAGGGGGCCGTCACTGCTGTCCGACTCGTACAGGCTGACGGCCCCGTCGTTGATGGCCTGCTCCGCCTGGACCGGCGTGGTGTACACCGGCAGCGCAGACTTGCTGGCGACGATGCTGATGGCCTTGTTGGACTGCTGAACCGCCCAAGCGTAGGCCGCCTGGATCATGTTGGCGTCGCTCGGATACAGCAGGTAGACGTTACCGTTGCGCATCTGGGCGCCGATGTAGTTCTCGATCTCCGGGCGCTGGTGGGTCCAGCCGTTGCGGCCCTGCTCCAGGGCGCCGGCGGTGAACATGCTCACCACCGCCGGCGTCTTACGACGCAGTTCCGCCATAGCCTGGCCCACCGTCTGCACGATGGGCCAGCCGTTGATGGCGAAGGACTCGTAGCTCAGCCACAGCGAGCGCCCGCCGAAGAGCGCAATGCCGGCGGCGAGGCCGGCGCAGGCGTCCTCGGACAGGGGCTCGTAGACCTGGCCGCTCGGCCCCTGGTGGTAGAGGTCGTCTGCGGTGGGATGGCGGATGTGCAGGCGCTGGTTGATGACCTTCATGGCGCTTGCCTCGGTGCCGTCGGCGTTGCTGACGATGAAAGCCGGGTCGCGCTCGCCGAGCGCGGCGACCATCTCCGCCATGGCCGTGGACGGCACCGCCTTCTCGCCCACCGGAAAGTCCTGCATCGGCAGGGTGCCGATGGCATCCAGCGTCCGCTCGTGCTCGGTGACCGCCACCTCGGCGGCCGGTCCGCCGCCGGCACGAGAAAGATTCTGCCGCACCAGGGCCCACTGCTGCGGCGACAGCGCCCCGCGTTGCAGTGCCTCGGCGATGGCCGGCTTCTCCGCCGTGTCGCCTGGGTAGAGGTTGTGGGACTTGGCGCCATGGGCATGCACACCGGCGCCCTTGAGCTGCTTGATGATGACGACGGTGAGCGTGCCGCTCATGGCGGCGTCGGCCGCCTCGCGCATCGCCTCCAGCACGGCGCGGGTGAAGGCATCCCGGGCGGCGTCGCCGAAACGGGTGCTGTCGACGTAGGCGCCGGGCTGACCGGCGTCGTCGTAGTCCTTCGCATCCACCAGGATCACGCGCTCGAAGTCGTGCGCTCGCCACAGGTTGGTCATGGCCGCGTTGTCCATCAGCGACACCATGGCGTGGTGCTCCTGGCTGTAGCCATTCCACACCAGCACCGGCAGAAAGTTGGTGATGTCCGGATAGGCCGTGTGGAAGTGCTTCATCGCGCTCAGCACATAGGGCTCGCCCAGGCCGCCGTCGCCGATGGTGCAGGGGAAGAGCTTGTCCGGATGCAAATAGGCCCCGGCCATGGCGAAGTGCTGGCCCTGGCCGAGCGGGCCTGCCGGGGCAAGCAGGCCCGGGATGGCGCCGGACAGGTGCCCGAGCAGCCCGTCGCGCTCACGGAAGCGCGCCTGGAGATCGGTCATGGTCTCGATACCCATGCCGGTGAGGGAACCGTCCAGGAACATGGCGCTGTAGAAGCCCGGCGCATGGTGGCCAACCTCCGTCACGATGTTCTTGTGCCCGAGCAGCATCAGCGCGGCGACGGCGTCCGCCGAGCTCGCGAAGCCGCCGGGGTGCCCGGACTGCTTGGAAGCACAGAGCTGCAATGTGGTGTAACGCAGCGCATCCGCGGCGAGCCGGGTCTGGTAAACGGCGGCGGCGTCGATGTCGCCGATGGCGGTCTCTCCCTCGGCGATCACGGGCTCGGCAGCGTGCTCAGCGTCATGCGCATCCGCCTCCTTGAAGTACAGCATCCCCTCGCAGAAGCCGGGGACAGACCCGGCAGGGGGCTCGGATGGGTCAAAGGCGTCGGCGCTTAGGACGGCGGACATGGCAGGGCTCCAGGTTGATTGGGTTGCAAAGCGGGCCGCGGCAGCGATGCTGCGGCATGCGCTCAAACTGAAGTCGCGCGCCGTCTTCCGCAATGAGCAATGAGTTTCACAATGCGCAAAATCTGCCAGCTATCACCACAGCGCAACTCGCGGAGCCTAGCGCTCATAGCATTACGGTGACGGTAACCAGAATCTAACACCTGCCTATGTGACGGCCCATGATGGAATTAAGATTACCGTCCCCGAAATAGGTGCTGAGCCGATCCGCCGTCCTCCGACACTCACTGAAGGCTACCGCGCGCCCGAGTCAGAGCTACCGTCCAACCGCTCCAGCTGCGCCTGAAATTCCGCAAGCAAGCCAGGGTCCAGCCCATGTCCGCGTGTCTCGCGGAGCCGCATTTGCAGGAGCCGGAGCTGGCGCTGGGCGCCTGCGCGGACGGCTGGGTCCTCGATGCGCCCAAGCAGATCCTCGGCCTCCTTGAGCTGTGCCGCGCCACGCAGCTCCGGCGGCAGGAAACCGGCGTTCTTGAGCAGCCGATAGCCCGCGCGGAGGTGCTCAGGGACCCGGGAAAGATCGTCTTCCGGCAGCGGACGGCCGGCGCCCGGCAGGTCGTCCAGCTCCCCACGCTCGATGGCCTCCTGGATCTTCTTCTCGGCGAGGGCGTCGATGAGCCACATGGTGTGGACCTCCAATCGCAGTTTGCGGCCTGCTGACCCGATCGTGGTGACTAACAACTCCGGTGAGTTTTCGCGTGTGGTTGGACTGCGCGTGGAAGACTGGGAAATTGCCTGAGTCCGCCATGCGCTCCACAACACCGGCGTTTCCACGACCCGCGGCAGTTTTCGCAATACGGAAAACCGAGCACCGCATTGCTGCAATGCACAAAGCCCATAAACCGCGCCAATGCTGAGCTCACAGGCAGGCGGCCGAAAAACATAGATCAAAGACTATCCACTTAATCGAAATCTTCAGTCTTGTCTAAGTGACGTAGGCGGCTATGTTTCGCTCCGTGCCCCGGGAAACGGGGATTCAACGAGGAGGAGACCATGTCTGCGACCGCCTTCACGCTAACCACCGCCGCCGCACTGGCGGCACCCGTGATCCTCTGGCTCACCGGCTTCGTGCCGCGTGACACCGCCGACCGCCATGGCGCCACCATGGCCAAGCTGGCCACCGGAGTCGCCTGGGGCGCCTTCGCGCTGGCCGTCATCGCCTTCGCGAGCTATGCCGCCGCGCCAGGCTTCGGCAGCGCCCAGACGCTGAATCTGTTCGCCATCGGCCTGCCCTTCGGCATCGGCGATTTCGCCATCGGCGTCTTCGTCAACGCCGTCACGGTGATCATGCTGACGCTGGTATCCCTGGTGGGCGCCGTGGTCACCACCTATGCCCGCACCTATATGGCGGGTGACGCCGGCGAGGGCCACTTCCACAAGTGGCTGATGCTCACCCTGGCGGCGATCCTGACCCTGCTGGTGTCGAGCAATCTGTTGATGTTCGCACTGGCCTGGATGGCTACCAGCCTGAACCTGCACCGGCTGCTGCTGTTCTACCCGGAGCGCCGGGCGGCGCAGATGGCGGCACACAAGAAGTTCGTGTTCAGCCGCATCGGCGACGCGAGCCTGTTCATCGCGGTGCTGCTGATCGGCGCCTCGGTGCATACGCTGGACTTCGCGACGCTGTTCGCGGCCATGGAGACCGTCGAGGGCCCGCTGCCGCTGGGGCTCGAAGTCGCCGCCTGGCTCATCGCGCTCGCCGCCATCCTCAAGTGCGCCCAATTCCCCTTCCACGGCTGGATCATCCAGGTGATGGAGGCGCCGACGCCGGTGTCCGCCCTGCTGCACGCCGGCATCGTCAACGCCGGCGCCTTCCTGGTGATCCGCATGAGCCCGGTGATGTCGGTGTCGGGCGGTGCGCTGGAGGCACTCGCCGTGGTTGGCCTGGTGACCCTGGCGGTGGCATCCCTCGTGATGCTGACACAGACCAGCATCAAGGTGTCACTGGCCTGGTCCACGTCCGCACAGATGGGCTTCATGCTGATGGAAGCGGGTCTCGGCCTCTACAGCCTGGCGCTGCTGCACCTGGTGGCCCACTCGCTCTATAAGGCCCATGCCTTCCTGGCCTCCGGCAGCAGCGTCGACGGCTTCCGGGCGCCGGCGCTGAAGTTCAAGGGCGGTGCACCCGAGGCCTGGCACTGGCTGGTGGCCTTCCAGGGGGCGATCTTGATGGCGCTCGTCGCGGGCTTCGCCTTCGGCGTGGACCCGAGCCATCAGCCGGCGCTCATCGTCACCGGTGCCATCGTGGCGATTGCCACCGCCCAGCTCCTGCTCCAGGCCCTGGTGCTGGAGGACAACGCGAGGCTCCTGATCCGGGCCACGGCCATCGGCGCCTTCGTGTGCTTTGCGTACTTCGGGCTGCACGCGGCCTTCGAGCACGCGCTCATCGGCAGCGTCCGGCCTGCGGAGACCATGGGCGGCGCCTTCGAGCTCTGGCTCAGCATTGCCATCGTCGCCGTGTTCGTCGGGCTCATCACGCTGCAGCACCTGTTCACCCGCCTCCATGCTCCGCTGCGCCAGGCCATCCAGGTGCATCTCTACAACGGGCTCTACGTGGACGTGCTGGTGACCCGGCTCATCGTGCGCCTCTGGCCCATCCGCCAGCCCATGACGGCCGCCCCGGCCGCCGCCTGATCGGCATCAACCCTTCGTTGCAACCGAATTGAATGAGGTTAGGAGCCATGAACCCGCAAGACCTGCGCTTCGACGACGAAACCCTGGAGCAGCACCCGAAGGAAGCGACGGCTGAAGGCTATGCACCGTTGTCCCCGGCGGACGCCGACCCCGTGACGCCGGAGCTGGCGCAACAGATCGAGGCCGCCTGCAACCGCATCGCGCCGGTGTGGCCGCTGGACCGCTTCGTCGCCGTGAACCCCTTCCACGGCCTGGTGGACCAGCGCTTCGAGGAGGCAGCGGCCACGCTGCGGCGCATCGCCGATGCACGCATGTACATGCCCCGCAGCTGGTATCACGAGCAGCTCGAGGCGGGCCGCATCACCGATGACGACCTGTGCGAGGCGGGCTGCCTCTGCGGCAGCAAGCTCACGCCGCAGCAGATCCGCGATGCCGCGGCAGCGGAGCGCCAGGGCCCCGCCGGCGGCGTGCCGCTGCTGACGGCGCTGGTGGACGAGCTGGACGCCGACGACTGGTCCAGCTTCGTGGTGGAGCGCATCAGCCACCACTGCGCGGCCTACTTCGACATGGGACAGGCCACCTGGAAGCGGCCCTGGGAGGGCATGTCGTTGTACGCGTCTTGGCGGCGCTTCGCGTCCCTGGACTACAGCCTCACCATGATGGGCCAGGACGGCATGCGCGCCCGGGTCAAGGCGCTGCCGGAGTCGCCGCGGGCCTGCATCGCCTCGGCCATCCGTCGGCTCGGCCTCCCGGAAACGGCGGCGCTGGACTACATGCACGCGGCGCTGATGGACATCGGCGGCTGGGCGGCCTGGACGCGGCTCCTGCGCTGGGAGGCGGAGCTGAACGGCGGCTCGGACGACACCATCGTCGAGCTGCTGGCCATTCGCCTCGCCTGGGACATGCTGCTCTACGAGCACAAGTCCACGCCGACCATCCGCCCCCGCTGGCGGGAGATCTGCGCACGGCTCGGCCGCGGCGAAACCGGCGCCGGTGTCGGTGTCGGCGGTGACCGCCCGCGCACCGGCGGCAACGACGCCGAGGTGGAGCATGGGCTGCCCACCGCCCTGGGGCAGGGGTACCAGCGGCGGCTCATCGACCAGCTCGCGGCCGGCGGCGATGGCAAGACGCCGGCCACCCGTCCCGCGGTGCAGGCGGCCTTCTGCATCGATGTGCGCTCGGAGATCATCCGCCGCGCCTTCGAGACCGTCTGCCCAAAGGCGCAGACGCTCGGCTTCGCCGGCTTCTTCGGCGTGCCGATCGAGCACGTGCCGCTGGGCGCCGTGGAGCCGCGCTCGCACATGCCCGTGCTGCTGACGCCGACCTACAAGGTCTGCTCCGCCGTCCAAGGTGCAGACCAAGAGGAAGCCGAAGAGGCCCTCGCCACCCAGCGCCGCCGCACCGGCATTTTGAAGTCCTGGAAGGCCTTCAAGATGGGCGCCTCCAGCTGCTTCAGCTTCGTCGAGGCCGCGGGCCTGCTGCTCTACGCGCCCAAGATCATCGCCGACAGCTTCGGCTGGGGCCGACCGGTGACGGCACCCGATGATTTGCACCTGGACGAAGCCACCGAGCGGCGCGTGGGCCCGACGCTAGACGCCCCGCACCACGGCGCCTGCGGGCACCATCATGCGCATGACAGCATTGGCATCCCGACGGCCGACCGCGTACCGCTGGCGGAGGGCATCCTCAAGGCCATGTCCATGACCGGCAACTTCGCCCGCCTGGTGCTGCTGGTGGGCCACGGCAGCACGGTGGTCAACAACCCGCACGCCACCGGCCTGGACTGCGGCGCCTGCGGCGGCATGACCGGCGAGGCCAGCGCCCGC
>NZ_JAIFKJ010000457.1 GCF_019695415.1 Thiohalocapsa sp. | reverse complement strand
CCAACACGCTCGCGCATACCGACCTGGAGCTTGTCTGCGCCGGCGACGGTGGTCATCTGGCGGTGGTGTCGCTCTAGCGAGGCGCTGCAACCGGCGCGTCCGCTCCCTGAGCTTTTCCCAACAAGCCGGCCTGGACAGCGCCCCGGCGGCCCCAGGCAGGCGCGCCCTGGGGGCGCCGGCTTTCAGCCGGCTTCGCGCGCCGGGGGCTCGATGCCCCCGGTGCGCGATCTGCGGGGCTGGAGCGGGGCGTTGGTTCATGCTGCATGCGCTGGACGGCCGGCTGTGCGTGGGCACTCATGTCTGCCCGGACGGCGCCGACGCGGCATTGAGCCGCGCCGACGCCGGGCCGGCTGGAAGCCGGCGGTCGTACGCCCGTGAGGGCGCACTGTCAGCACGGTGTAAGTCCGTGTCCGGGTATGCCAAGGCCCGGTAGCCAAAGGTAACTGCGTCGTCGTGAGGCGGGGTGGGGAGTAACTGGAGGCGAACGATCAGTCCGTAGGTTAACGAACCCGATTCGGCGGGGTGTAGCGGCGAGCCTGCGACCGCGTGGCGAAGCCCGAAAGCCGGCGGCGGCGTTGAGATGGCGAGAGCAAACGACCGTCGTGCGCATCACGTGGTTGGGGGCGGAATGATCGGACGGCAGTGCGAGGCAAACGGGGAGACCTGTCGGCGGAGGTGACCGCCGGCAGGAGTCAGAGCCCGCATAGTAGTGCATGTTCGTGATCGGACGGCCAAGGGCTGACATGGCGGAGACGCCGGTCCTAAAGATGCCTGGGGGGCTGCCCCTGCCGAGGGTCGATCTGGTGCGGACGAGAGGCGCGGAGAGCAAACCCGCGCTGAGCGAAGGCGGGCAGGAAGGTTGATCCGTGAAAGCCAACGCCGACGGAGGCGAGATGCCGAGTGCGTCAGTGCCCGAGAGGGCTGAACAAGCATGCCCAAGCCCGGACCCGCGCGAGTGGACCTGGGTGGAGCCGTCGGTGTGGACGGAGCGGATGTTGGCGGCCCTGGTGAACGGGGTCAAAGGAGGCAAGTGGTACAGTCTGTGGGACAAAGTCTGTGACCGAAGCACGCTGGAAGCGTCCTGGGAAGGCGTGGCGCGCAACCAAGGCGCCGCGGGTGTGGACGGCATGAGCATTGAGCGCTTCGCCGCCCGCGCCGAGAGGTACTTGGATGAACTGGTGGCCGAGCTGCAAGCCGGGCGCTTTCGCCCGAGCGCAGTGCGACGGACGCACATCCCCAAGCCCGGCGGCGGCAAGCGTCCGCTGGGCATCCCCACGGTCAAGGACCGCATCGTGCAGGGGGCGCTCAAACGGGTGCTTGAGCCCATCTTCGAGTGGGAGTTCCGGCCCGAGAGCTACGGCTTTCGGCCGGGACGCGGCGCCAAAGACGCGTTACGGGAGGTCGACGCCGCCCTCAAGGCCGGTCACCACTGGGTGGTCGACGCCGATCTGAAGGGCTACTTCGACAGCATCCCCCACGACGCCCTCATGGACGAGGTGCAGGCGCGCATCAGCGACGGGCGCGTTCTCGCGCTCATCGACGCCTACCTGAAGGCGGACATTCTCGACGGGCTCGCGCAATGGACCCCGACCGGGGGCACGCCGCAAGGCGCGGTGATCAGCCCGCTGTTGGCCAACCTCTACCTGCATGGACTCGACTGCCGAATGAGCGAGCAGGGGTACCGCATCGTGCGCTACGCCGATGACTTCGTCATCCTCTGCCGGGACGAGACCGAGGCCCGAGCCGCCCTGCACGAGGTACAAACCTGGTGTACGGCGCGGCGACTCACCCTGCATCCTGACAAGACCCACATCGGCGACTGTCGGCAACCGGGGGAGGGCTTCGAGTTTCTCGGCTACCGCTTCGAAGGCGGGCGACGGTGGGTGCGCAGGAAGAGCCGCCATGCCCTCAAGGACAAGATCCGGGCGAAGACGCGACGCCATCGCGGGGACAGCTTGGCGGAGATCATCGCCGACCTCAACCCGATGCTGCGCGGCTGGTTCGGCTACTTCAAGCACGCCTACCGCACGGAATTCCCAAGCATCGACGGCTTCGTGCGCCGCCGGCTGCGGGCCATCCTGCGCCGGCACGCGCATCAGCAGGGCCGTCACGGTCGCTCCCACCAAGACCACCGGCGCTGGCCGAATGCCTTCTTCGCCGAGCACGGGCTGTTCACCATGAGCGCAGCCCATGCCCGGGCGAGCCAACCCCGATGAGGAAACAACCGACCGGAGAGCCGTGTGCGGGAGAACCGCACGCACGGTTCGGAGGGAGGGGAGGCGCAA
>NZ_JAIFKJ010000117.1:13498-15042 GCF_019695415.1 Thiohalocapsa sp. | reverse complement strand
ACCACCATCGACGAGAAGCTCCAGACCGAGTCGGACCGGGCGCTCCGCCGTGCGCTGATGGCCTACAACCGCCGCCATGGCTACCATGGTCCGGAAGACCAGCTGGAGGATGTTGCGGCCATGTCTGAGCCGCAGCTCGATGAGTACCTGGCCGGGCGGCCCGTGGTGCCGGACATGCCGGTGGGAGTGGTCCTCGAGGCCGGCGCCTCCAGCGCCCAGGTCTATCTCGGTGGCGGGGAGACCCGTGAGCTGCGCCTGTGGCAGGTGAGCCACATGCGCCGATATATCAACGAAAACGCCAAGGGCCGCCGTCAGGGCCGCGTGGACCGGGTCGTCGCCGTCGGAGACGTGATCCGCATGCGCAAGAACAGCAAGGGCAGCTGGATCTTGACGCAGGTGCCCACAGTGGGTGGCGCGTTGGTGGCGCTGTCGCCGACGGACGGCGCCATCCGCGCCGTATCAGGCGGCTACGAGTTCGATTGGTCCAAGTTCAACCGCGTTACGGACGCCCGTCGCCAGCCGGGATCCACCTTCAAGCCATTTGTCTATGCCGCGGCGCTCGGCAAGGGCTACACCCCGGCGAGCTTGGTGAGCGACACCCAGAAGTCCTTTGGGCGTTGGAAGCCGAAGAATGCTGACGGCAAGTATATGGGCACTGTGCGGATGCGGGTCGCGCTCGCCAAGTCCCGCAACCTGGCCATCATCAATCAGCTGGACCGTATGGGCATCGACTACACGCGCGACTTCCTCCAGCGCTTCGGCTACAGCATGGAGGACATGCCGCGCAACTATGGCCTGGCGCTCGGCGGCGGCAGCTCCACGCCCTTGCAGCTGGCGGCGGCCTATGCCGTCTTCGCCAACGGCGGCTATCGGGTGGAGCCGCACATCGTCCAGCGCATCGAAGACGCCAACGGTAATGTGCTGTTCCAGGCGGAGCCGCCGCGGGCCTGTGTCAGCTGCTGGTTGAAGCTCAAGGAGGGTGAGGCGGAGGTGTTGGGCCTGGACGGAGCGGGCAGCCCGTTGGCACAACAGGTCTTAGACCCACGCATTGCCTACAACATGAACTCCATGCTGCAGGATGTCATCACCAATGGCACCGCCCGGCGGGCGCGCCGGCTGGGGCGCTCCGACATCGCCGGCAAGACCGGCACCACCAACGAGTCCCGGGACTCCTGGTTCGCCGGCTACATGCCGCGGCTCGTGGCCATCGCCTGGATGGGCATGGATGACAACCGCCCACTCGGTGTGGGCGAGTGGGGCGGGACGGCCGCGCTCGGGATGTGGGTGGACTTCATGGCGGATGCGCTGGAAGACGAGCCCATCGCCAGAATCAAGCGCCCAGAGGGCATGGTGCCCGTGCGCGTGAGCTCGGCCACTGGCCGGGCGACAAGCGGTGGTGGTGTGCTGGAGTACATTCGCAGCGAGTATCAGCTCATGACCCTCGGGCCGAATCCTGTGAAATACGCCGCCGCGTCGGGCAGTGGCTCGCGCGCAAGCGGTTCCAGCCGCAGCAGCGGTCCGCGGCGCAGCGGTCCGCGGCGCAG
>NZ_JAIFKJ010000117.1:0-13398 GCF_019695415.1 Thiohalocapsa sp. | reverse complement strand
GCGCAAGCGGTTCCAGCCGCAGCAGCGGTCCGCGGCGCAGCGGTCCGCGGCGCAGTGCCCCGCGGCGCAGTGCCCCGCGGGTGATGGACGAACTGTTCTGATCACAGCGCCGTCGGCACAGTGGCGATGGCCACATCGGCGCCGGCGGTGGAGGCGAAGCGCAATGCCCCAACGGCCGCAGGCGACAGGAAGGATTCCCCCTGACGTGCCACGAGGCGCGCATCGCCCCCGGTGATTACTGTATCTCCGTCCAGCACCAGACCGAGTGCAACGGCGGCGGGTGTGAAGTCAGCGCGACTGCCTGCTTCCAAACGCAGCCGATACAGCGCGAACTCCGCCGCTGGCGGCGCGTAGACCTGCCAACGGCGGTCGCCCTGAAGCGTCGCAGGCCTCAGTATCTCCGGCGCGTGTGGGTCTAGGTGCAGCACGCTGAGAAGCGCGTCCACGTCAATATGCTTGTCCGTGAGGCCGCCGCGCAGCACGTTGTTGGAGTTGGCCATCAGCTCGAGGCCGGCCCCCGCCAGATAACTGTGCAGCTCTCCCGCTGGAAGGAAAATGGCGTCCCCCGGGCGTAGATGCAGCAGGTTCAGCAACAAGACCGACAGCAGCCCGCGGTCGTAGTGTCCGTCTTGTGTGAACTGGCCGTGGGCGCGGAGGAGCCAGTGGCAGCGCGCCTGCCCTGGGTCGTTCGGGTCTTGCGCGCGGCGTCGGCTCAACGCCACCACGGGCGCGAGCAGGTCGTCCACCGCCGGTTGTGGGAGCCGCATGAAGTCGGCATAGAGGCGGCGCAGGGCATCCTGGCTGCCGTCGAAATCGCGAGCCAGATCTCCGAGCGACGGGTAGCGAGCCAGCTCATGCGCGATCTCATCCAGCGGCCGAAAGCCCCGCAGCGCATGGAAGTCCGTGAGGGCCACCAGGAGCTCCGGCTTGTGATTGCGGTCGCGATAGCTGCGCTTTGGGTTGCCGAGCGGGCGGCCGAGGCGGTGCTCGCGGGCGAAGCCGCGCTCGGCGTCGGCGCGGTTGGGATGTGCCTGAATCGACAGCGGCGTCGCCGCGGCCAGCACCTTGAACAGGAAAGGCAGCGCGGTTCCGAAACGGCGCACCGCTGCGTCACCAAGGATATGTGCCGGCGCAGCGGCTATCAGCTGATCCAGCGGCACGCGCAGTGCGCCCAAGCAAGCCGCCGCGGGCAGGTCCGGATGGGCACCGATCCAGAGCTCCGCCTGGGGCTGGTCAGAGGGGCCCGGCGCACCGAGCAGATTGGGGATGAAGCGACGGTCGCCCCAGGCGTAGCGCTGAATGCCGCAGCAGAGGGCCACCAGCTGGGGCCTGCGTGCGTAGGCGGCGACGGTGTCGGCGATGAGGCGCTGCTCCGCGGCCGTGCCGCCGCCCTTCGCCCCGTCCACGGCTCAACGGGCGTGCTCGCCGGTAATGGGGACGAAGCGCACGGGCAGCAGGGCTTCTTCATCCAGGGTGCCGTCAGCCTGCTTGGTCAGGACCGTGAGCTGCTGTATCCCGCCGATCTCGCCCAGCGGCATGACCAACCGCCCGTTCACCTTGAGCTGCTCGATGAGCGGCTGCGGGATCTCGGGGTGGGCTGCTGTGACGACGATGGCATCGAAAGGGGCTGCGTCCGGCCAGCCGAGGTAGCCGTCGCCGGCGCGGACATGGACGTTGTCGTAGCCCAGGCGGGCCAGGGTGTCGGCGGCGCGCTGGGCGAGCTCCGGCACAATCTCCACGCTGTAGACTTCTACGCCCATGGCACCCAAGACCGCAGCCTGATAGCCGGAGCCGGTGCCGAGCTCGTAGACCCGCTCGCCGGCGTTTACGCCGGCCAGATGGCTCATCACGGCGACGATGTAGGGCTGGGAGATGGTCTGCCCATTGCCGATGGGCAGTGGAGTGTCTCGATAGGCCTGGGCGCGCAGCGCGGGCGGGACGAACGCCTCACGCGGCACGCTGCGCAAGGCCGCGATGACGTCGGCATCCAGGCGGCCTGTGCCGAGGTAGTCTGCGCTGCTCGCAACGTCCCGCTCGATGGCGTCGACCAAGCGTTGGCGGGCGGCGGCGAAGTGCTCCGCGTCCGGTGGCGAGGTGCCGACGGCGGCCGTCGGCCCGCCGAGCCCAAGCAGCAGCAGGGCCGACGTCAGCAGGCGCAGGAGACGGTGGCGTCGATGCGGGGCTTGCATGGTGGCAGCCGTCGGCCGGCAGGTATCCGAGCGGATTCTGTTAGCAAAGCGCATTGCAGATGGCGCCCGCGCAGGGCACGCTGTTGATGTTAGCACCGCCCGCGGCGGGAGAGGGGGGTATGTTCGCAGTACACATTCGCAAACTGAGCGACCGTGAGACCGCTCTTGGGCCGGCTCGCCGTCAAGCATCGCCGGCCGTCCAGCAACAGGCTCAAATCGACGCTGGCTGTTCGACGCGGGCACGGCGTCGGCGGCAGTGGCCGTCCATGCTGCCCTCACTGGCCGTCCTACTGCTGTTGCTCGCCGCCGGTCAAGGCGCCCAAGCGGCGGACGCAGAAGACATCGACTGGGTCACCGGCAGCGGTACCGACGCCAGGGTGCATCTGTATTTTTTCTGGTCCAAGTCCTGTCCGCACTGCCGGGAGGCACTGCCGCACGTCGAGCGCCTGGACCAGGACCTGCCGTGGTTGGATCTGCATGCCTACGAGCTCACCCAGAGCCGTGCCAACGTATCCCGCTATGTGGACATGGCGGGCCAGCTCGGCCGGGATGCCCGTTCGGTGCCGGCGTTCTTCATCTGCGAGCGGATGCTCTCCGGTTGGGACGGCCCCCAAGGCATGGGCACGCAGATCCGGCGGCTCGCCGAGCTCTGTCGGCCGGCTGCGGCGGATGCCGGTGCGCAGCCCCAGAGCGCATCGATATCCCCTGCTGCTGAGACAGGTGCAGCCGCCCGGGCGCCCCGTGGCGCCGGTGGCGGCTTCATCTCGGAGGCGGCGGCGGGGCCGTTGACGGTGCCGATACTTGGCAGTGTCGACGCCGAAGGGCTGTCTTTGCCGGTGTTCACCTTGGTCCTCGCCGGGCTCGACGCCTTCAATCCCTGTGCCTTCTTCGTGCTGTTGTTCCTACTGAGCTTGATCGTGCACGCCCGGAGTCGCGCGCGGATGTTGCTGGTGGGCGGCACCTTTGTCTTTTTCTCGGCGCTTGTCTACTTCCTGTTCATGGCCGCGTGGCTCAACCTGTTCCTGGTGGTGGGCGGCGCGCCCGTGGTCACGGTCATCGCGGGGTTGGTGGCCGTGCTCATCGGAGCCCTCAACGTCAAAGATTTCTTCTGGTTTCAATCCGGTCCGACCCTATCGATTCCGGATGCCGCCAAGCCGGGGCTTTACCATCGCGTGCGTGGGCTGCTGAACGCGGAGAATCTGGGAACCATGCTGTTCGGCACCGTGGCGCTGGCGCTCGCGGCCAACAGCTATGAGCTGCTCTGCACTGCGGGTTTCCCCATGGTCTACACCCGCGTGCTGACGCTCCAGGAGCTCTCGGGCTGGACCTATTACGGTTACCTGGCGCTCTACAATCTGATCTATGTGCTGCCGCTCGCAGCCATTGTCGTGGTGTTCACCTTCACATTGGGTGCGCGCAAGCTGAGCGAGCGCGAGGGACGGGTACTGAAGCTTCTCTCCGGTGTCATGATGCTCGGCCTTGGCCTCACGATGCTGCTGCACCCCGACGCCCTAGGCAACCCGACCGTGGGGCTCGCTCTGCTGGTGGCAGCAGTACTGGTGACGACCCTGGCGCTCTGGCTGACCCGCCGGGTGCCCGTCAACGTCTAATGACCGCGCCCGGGGCACACAGATGACGCCGAACACGGCGGAGGTGACGATGGATCTGACGAGCAAGGTGGCCGTGATCACGGGCGCGAGCCGTGGACTCGGGGCCGGACTGGCCGAGCGCTTCCTGGAGCGCGGCCTCTGCGTCGCCGTGTGTGCTCGGCAGGCACCGGCATTACCCGGCGACCCTGCGCGCATGCTGAGCCGGGCCGCCGACGTGACCGATGCCGACGCCATGGAGCGACTCTGTGCGGCCGCGGCGGAGCGTTTCGGCCGGGTGGACCTCTGGATCAACAACGCGGGGCTGCTGGCGCCCATCGGTCCGCTGCGCGAGGTTGACCCCGCCGAGCTCGCGCTGCACATCGAGGTCAATGTGACGGGTGTCTTCTACGGCAGCCGAGCCTTTATCCGCCATGTCCGCGCGCGCGGCGGCGCCGGCGTGCTGCTCAACATCAGCTCTGGTGCCGCGCGCAACGCCTATGCAGGCTGGTCCGCCTATTGTGCCGGCAAGGCCGCCGTCGACCGCATGAGCGAGGCGATTGCGCTCGAGGAAGGCGACCATGGCTTGCGCGTCCATGCCGTCGCGCCCGGCATTATCGACACCGATATGCAAGGCATGATTCGCCGCTGCACCCCGGAGCAGTTCCCCCGGGTGCAGAAGTTCCTGGACCTCAAGGCCAACGACGCCTTCAGCTCCCCCGCCTTCGTCGCCGATCGAATGCTCGAGCTCGCCTTCGGGCCGGATGCGGCCGGGACCCCCGTGATTACGACGTTGCCGCTGGAGCACGCCTAGCGCGCGGTCAAGCGCGCCAGGGGGTGGCGCCGGCTTTGCTTTCAGGACTTGAATAGGTCCTCTGCGGCCTGCCGCAGGGCATCGGCGTCCGGTGCCGCGCTGCCGGCTTCCGCCGGGAAGCTCGCCTCGAAATAGCCGCAGAAGTTGGCGCGCTCCTTCTCCGTTACCGGGTCGGCGACGGGCTCGGCGCACGCGTTGGGCCGAGCGGGTGCATACCAGCGGCAGTTGCGGCAGCAATGGGTGGACTTCCGGCATCCGGGGCAGGTGCCCTCGCGGGCATAATCGAGGTCGGTGAGCTCCGCGCCGCAATGCCAGCAGCGGCCAAGTACGGGGTAGTGCATACAGCCGTCCTCCGAGTGAGCCTGACGATGGCCGAAGCATAACCGACCGCGCCTGCCGACTGCGCCAGTGTGTCAGGACCTCGATACGGGTGCAGCATACTCATTGCTCGGACGATTCCGCCCAAGTTCAGTATGCCGTCACCGCACCTCGCACCTCGCACCTCGTTACATCGCGCCGGGCTCCCCGTAAGCGGCTCCGCATCTGCGACGCCGGCGTGATTCAGTGGCGTGGCATCATCCCTCGCTCGCGCGCAGCTGCTCGGTGAGCTTGGAGAGCTCGCGCTGCATTTCCAGATTCTCAAACGGGCGCAGCGCCGGCACCTGCCGACGGAGCAGGCCGTCCAACAGTTGTTGGCTGGACTGTACCAGGTCCACCAGCTCGCCGGAGACGCGCACCGTCTCGTAGGTGTTCCACGCCGTGGCGATGTCCTCCTGCAGCGCGGCGCGGGCGGCGGCCACCTGCTGGCCCTGGTCCTTGAGATAGCGCCGATAGACCTCGGCCGCTTCCCGGGTGAGGCGTTGGGCGTCGAGGTTGGCGTCGAGGAGCGCGGCCTTCTCCGGGTGCTTGCGCTTGAGCGCCTGGGTCTCTGCGGACAGCGCCTCGGCCCGGTCGGCGATGTCGTTGATCTGCGGAATGTACTGCTGGTCGATGGCCTGCTCCACGTCCAGGTGCATCTGGTTCAGGGCGCGCAGCAGCACCAGATACATGCCGTAGTAGCGGCGAGCACTGGTGAGGTCCTCGCCGCTCTCGCGCATCAGTGTCTCCAGCTGGGCGGTGATGGCCTTGACGTTGTCGAAGACGATGCCGAGATCGACGATGTTGTCGCCGACGACCGTGGAGAGGAGGAAGGTCAGCTGCTCGTCCGATAGGTCGAGGCCCATGGCACGCAGCTCGGCGGCGAACTGCTGCTTGATGGTGTCGAGCTCTGCCTCGGCGCGGGCGATCTCCTCCTCACGCTCGTCGATGAGGCGGTCGTAGTCGCCGACGGTGCGCTCCACCAAAGACTTCTGGGGTGCCGCCACCCGCGCCTTGCGGAAGTCGTCGATGTCTGCGCGTGCTTGCTCGATGCTTTGCTCGAGGGCTTTGATGCGCTCCCGGTACTGCTGGACCGGGGAGTTGGAGAGGATACCCACGGCTGCATCCAGCAGTGCGTCGATGTCCGCCTGCACATCGGCTTGATCGCGGCGGAGCCAGGCCTTCTCTGGTAGGTCTCGCTGCGCCTCCTGCAGGGCGACGGTCTCTTCCAGCTTGGGCACCACGTTGGTCCAGACCTCGCCGAAGGCGTCCCGCTGCTCTGGAGTCAGGGATTCGCGCGCGTTATCCCAGGCCTCGCGGGAGCGCTGCCACCAGTCGCCGGCGGTGTCGCGGGAGCGCTCCCACCACGTGCCGGCTTGCTCGGAAGAGCGTTGCCAGAGCTCCAGGGCCTTGTCGGACAGGCCGCCGGCGGCAGCGGCAGCGTCGCCGATGGCGTCGGCATTGCTGCTCTCGTCCTGTGCCAGCAACGTGGTGGGAAGCGGCGTCAGTGTGAGCAGGATCAGCAAGGGTCGGAGCATGAGGTCTATGGGCTGGCGGTTTCGGGGTCGTCGCCCGCAAGGCGGTTCCGGAATTCTACTGGATTGCCCGGGTGCGGCCCCGCCGGATGCCGATGGGGCTGGGTTGAAGGTGGCGAGCCGGAGCCGAGAGCCCGCGCGGCGGCCGCGCAGCTTGTGAAGGCCGCAGCGCTCTGCTACGGTGCCAGATTGCGTGCGGTGCACCGCACGCGCAGAGCAATGGTGGGCACCGCCGGTCCCCCCGCAACGCGAAGCCGTGAACCCGGTCAGGCCCGGAAGGGAGCAGCCGCAGCGGTGGCAGTGTGTGCCGGGGTGTGGCTGGCGGGGCCCGCCGCCCTTTGCTGACCTAGCGGGGGCTGACCGCAGCGGCTGCCGCCGCGCACCCACCCTGGGCACGGACGCGGGTCGTGCGGTGCCGCTCAGCCTCAGAGGTTGTGAAAAATCCGCCGGCCGTCGCGAGGGCGCGTCCGGAGGCGGCCGCAGTAGGGCGGTGGGTTTCTTCATAACCTCTCAGCCTAAGGCCCGCCCGCCTGTGAGGGTACCGCCGCTGGGTTACACTGCGGTCATGTCGCCAAAGCGGACCAGCCCCGCACACCCGTTCCATCCATGACTTATCAGGTGCTTGCCCGTAAATGGCGCCCGCGCGCCTTTGCCGACTTGGTGGGGCAGGGGCACGTGGTGCAGGCGCTGTCCAACGGCTTGGACCGTGGCCAGCTGCATCATGCCTATCTCTTCACCGGCACTCGCGGTGTCGGCAAGACCACATTGGCGCGAATCCTCGCCAAGACCCTCAACTGCGAGCAGGGCGTCGGACCTACACCCTGTGGTACATGCGCTGCATGCCAGGAGATCGACGGCGGGCGCTTCGTGGATCTCATCGAGGTGGACGCCGCCTCCCGCACCAAAGTGGAGCAGACCCGGGAGCTGCTGGACAACATCCCCTTCGCGCCGGTGCGCGGGCGCTACAAGGTGTACCTCATCGACGAGGTGCACATGTTCTCCACCAGCAGCTTCAATGCGCTGCTGAAGACGCTGGAGGAGCCCCCCGAGCACGTCAAGTTCGTGCTCGCCACCACGGATCCGCAGAAGCTGCCGCCGACGGTGCTCTCGCGCTGTTTGCAGTTCCACTTGAAGCGCCTGTTGCCCGAGCAGATCCAGGGGCGCTTCCGGGAGGTGCTGGCCGCGGAGGGCATCGACTTCGATGAGCCGTCCCTGGGGCTCCTGGCGCGCGCCGCGGACGGGAGCATGCGCGATGGCCTCAGCCTGCTGGATCAGGCCATTGCCTTCGGCGGGGGTCGGCTGGTGGCGGACGACGTACGCCGCATGCTCGGCACACACACCGGCGATCTGGTGCCGGCACTGGTGGACGCCCTGGGTGCCGGCGACGGCAAGCGGATGTTGGCGGAGGTGGATCGGCTCGCCGAGCTGACGCCGGACTTCGCCGCCGTGCTGGCGGATGCCATCACCCTGCTGCACCGCCTCGCCTTGGCGCAACAGGTGCCGGCGACGGTTGCCGACGATGACCCGGAAGCCGAAGTCCTGCGCCGCCTCGCCGGCCAGATATCGCCCGAGGACATCCAGCTCTTCTACCAGGTGCTGTTGACCGGGCAGCGCGACCTGCCCCTGGCGCCGGACCCACGCACCGGATTCGAAATGGTACTGCTGCGGGCGCTGGCTTTCCGACCGACCAGCCCGATTGGCGGTCTCGGTGAGCGGTCCGGGCCTGCTGCAGCCCCCGCGAGCGGAGCCCAGCCTCGACACAATCATGCTCGGCAGCAGGGCGGCGCCGGCGGCGGTGCAGCTGGCGGCGGCCGCGCCGAGGCCGCATCGGCGCGGGCCGAGGAATCCGTGCAGCCCCAGCCTGCGGAGACGGGCGCAAGCGTGCCGAGCATGCCGAGCACACGGGCGGGCGCCGCGAACCCCGCAGCTGCGGCTGCCATGCAGCCGGTCGGGTCTGCCGCCGTCAGCGGTCCCCTCTCCGGCGCGGCGGACTGGCACCGGCTGGTGGCAACACTGCCGCTCGAGGGTCTCGCCCGTCAGCTTGCGGCACACTGTGCCTTCACGGCCTGGGACGGCAAGACACTGCGGCTGGAGCTGGCGCCCTCGCTCGCCAACCTGCGCGTGGCCGGGGCCGAGCAGCGCCTGGGTGCGGCACTGGCGGCAGTGCTGGGGTGTGAGGTGGCCCTGCGCATCGAAGTGACCCAGACGGAGGGCGACGCCACTGCGGCAACGGAGCCCTCCGGCGCTGTGCAGCAGCTCGCGGATACGCCCGCCGGCCGCGACGCCCGCAATGCCGCGGACCGTGTCGCCGCCGCTGTGGCCACCATGGAAGCGGACCCTATCGCCGGTGAGCTGAAGCGCCGCTTCGACGCCGATTGGGTACCGGAAAGCATTCGCCCCAGGGACTGAATCTGGGAGAACAGATTTGTTGGCCGTCCTGGCCAAAAATCGGTATGGAACGGGATAACGCGTTTTCCCGGTTCCTTCATTGTCGACGGACAACCGGGCATCGGCGGCGCCGCTGCCCTCCACGAAGAACGACCGAGAGGTGGCGTAATGAAAGGCGCATTGGGCGACATGTTGAAGCAGGCACAGAAGATGCAGACCGAGCTCAAGGAAGCGCAGGAGCGGCTCGGCAAAGAAGAGGTGACCGGTGAGGCCGGCGGCGGCATGGTGCGGGTGACCATGACCTGCCGGCACGAGGTGAAGCGGGTGGAGATCGACCCATCGCTCATGGGCGACGACAAAGAGATGCTGGAAGACCTGATCGCTGCGGCCGCCAATGACGCCGTGCGTCGCGTCGGCGAGCGCACCAAAGAGCAGATGGCCGACATCACGAGTGGCCTGCCGCTGCCCCCAGGCATGAAGCTGCCCTTCTGAAGTCGCAGGCCTTATTCGGCGGCCCGTACCCGATCCCAGGCGCGACCTGTGCCGAGCGAGGTCTGCTGACCCAGTCGCCCAGAGCGGTATCCGACGATGTCCGATTCGAGCCTGCTTGAGCAACTCGTGGATGCCCTCCGCTGCCTGCCGGGCGTCGGTCCCAAGTCCGCGCAGCGCATGGTCTTCCACCTACTGGAGCACGACCGCGACGCCGGCCGTCACCTGGCACTGGTGCTGGGCGAGGCCATGGCGCGTATCGGCCATTGCCGCGAGTGCCGCACCCTGACGGAGCGGGAGATCTGCACCCTATGCACGAGCCCGGCCCGGGACCCGTCGCTGCTCTGCGTCGTCGAGCAGCCATCGGACATCGCCGCCATCGAGCAGGCCACCGACTACCGAGGGCGCTACTTCGTGCTGGGTGGTCGGCTGTCGCCGCTCGACGGCATCGGCCCCGAGGAGCTCGGTCTGGAGCTGCTCGGCGAGCGCCTGCACGGCGGCTCGGTGCAGGAGGCCATCCTCGCCATCAGCCCCACCGTCGAAGGCAGCGCCACCGCGCATTACATCAACGACCTCGCCGCCGGCAGCGGCGTGCGTATCACCCGCATCGCCCACGGCGTACCCCTGGGCGGCGAGCTCGAGTTCGTCGACGGCGGTACCCTCGCGCACGCCTTTGCCGGGCGAACGGGGGTGTGAGCTGCGGCGCGTCGAGCGCGGGCTTGCGCCGGCCTGCTTCCGCGCCCAAGATGGCCCACACCGTAAGGAGGAGCCCTTTCGCCATGTCCGACGACACCATTTTCGGCAAGATCGCCCGCGGCGAGATCCCTGCGGACGTCGTCTACGAGGACGAGCATGTCGTCGCCTTCCGCGACCTGAATCCACAGGCACCGACCCATGTGCTGCTGATTCCGCGCAAGCCCATCGCCACGCTGAACGACGCCGGTGCCGAGGATGCCGAGCTCATCGGCCGGCTCTTCCTGGCCGCCGCCAAGGTGGCGACACAGGAGGGCTTCGCCGAGGACGGCTACCGCACCGTCATCAACTGCAACGCCGACGGCGGCCAGACCGTCTACCATCTGCACGTGCACCTGCTGGGCGGACGCCCGCTGCAATGGCCTCCGGGCTGATAGAGGCGTGAGCGGCCGGCGCCCGGGCTACCGGCTGCCGGGCGCAGGTGTAACACCGACATACTGCCGAGCGGTTGTTGATCCGCACCCGCGGCGGCTTCCAGGTTTTCGCGTCGCGGGTTAGCATGCCGCGATTCGAGCCGGGCGCGTGCCTGGCGCCCGTCACGGAATCACAAGGAGCAGAATCCCTCGCCGATGGCCGTGCAAACCTCGTCCGACACCGCCACCCATACATCAGCGTCACCCGCGTTCGAGCTCAAGGCGTCCAGCTTCACGCTGCCGGTGATCCGGCTCCTGGCATTGGACATGGATGCCGTTGAAGCGCAGCTGGCGCCCAAGGTGGAGCAGGCGCCCGGCTTCTTTCGCAACACGCCGGTGGTCATCGAGCTCGGCGCCCTGTCGCAAGAGGCGGGAACCGTCGCCTTCCCGCAGCTGGTCGGCTTGCTGCGTGGACTCGGTATGATCCCCGTCGGTGTGCGTGGCGGCAGCGCGCCGCAGAACGAGGCCGCTCGCGCCATGGAGCTTGCTATCCTCGGGGACAGCACCCGTGCCGGGCGGGCTGCTGCAGAGGCATCGGTACCTGACACGCGTCAGGGCAGACGCGATGCGGACAGCTCCGCCGAGCACGGTACGGAAACACATGCCGAGCTTTCCGGCTCGTTGCTCGTCGATCGCCCGGTACGCTCTGGGCAGCGCCTCTACGCAGCGGGAGGCGACCTGACGGTTGTCGGGCCCGTCAGCTCCGGCGCCGAGCTGATGGCAGACGGCAACATACATGTGTACGGCCCGCTCCGTGGTCGGGTTATCGCTGGGCTGCAGGGGGATCTCCGCTCGCGTATCTTCTGCCGGGATCTTCAGGCTGAGCTTGTATCCGTCGCCGGCCACTACCGGGTCAGCGAGAACATACCGACGGATTTGAAGGGGCGCAGCGTACAGGTATTCCTGGATCACCAGGTGCTGCGCATCGAGCCCATCGCCTGACACTATGCTTGCCGGGGTGCGCACCGGGCTGCACGAATCAGGCGCCCGCCGAATGGCTGGACCGGCGGGTGCGGATGCCCTTTACGAATCGAACTAGAGCTTGGGAGACACGTCTTTGGCCAGAATCATCGTCATCACCTCGGGGAAAGGCGGGGTCGGCAAGACCACCACGGCCGCCGCCATGGCCATGGGCCTGGCGCAGCGGGGACACCGAACCGTGGTCATCGACTTCGACGTGGGCCTGCGCAACCTGGACCTCATCATGGGCTGCGAGCGCCGGGTCGTGTACGATTTCGTCAATGTCATCAACGGTGAGGCCAACCTGAACCAGGCCCTGATCCGCGACAAGCGCTGTGACAGCCTCTATGTGCTGCCTGCCTCCCAGACGCGTGACAAGGATGCTCTGACCCAGGAGGGCGTCGGCAAGGTGCTGGAAGACCTCGGCAAGGGCCACGACTACATCGTTTGCGACTCACCGGCGGGCATCGAGCACGGCGCCACGATGGCCATGTATTTCGCTGACGACGCCGTGGTGGTCACCAACCCAGAGGTCTCTTCGGTGCGAGATTCCGACCGCATGCTCGGTATCCTGGCCAGCAAATCACGGCGGGCGGAAGAGGGCGGCGAGCCCATCAAAGAGCATCTGCTGCTTACGCGCTACTCGCCGGCGCGGGTGGAACGCGGTGAGATGCTGAGTGTCGATGATGTGCAGGAAATCCTCTCGCTGAACCTGCTCGGCGTCATTCCGGAATCGCAGGCCGTGTTGAACGCCTCCAACGCCGGGATCCCAGTGGTATTGGATAACGAATCCACCGCCGGCATGGCCTACAACGACATGGTGTCCCGCTAC
Organism: Thiohalocapsa sp.; assembly: GCF_019695415.1. Classification (GTDB taxonomy): domain Bacteria; phylum Pseudomonadota; class Gammaproteobacteria; order Chromatiales; family Chromatiaceae; genus Thiohalocapsa. Next base: position 1,082 of record NZ_JAIFKJ010000117.1, on the reverse strand, counting down.
CTCGGCGAGGATCTGCCGATGCGGTTCCTCGAGGAGGAGCGAAAGGGCATCTTCAGCCGCATCTTCGGGGGGTGAGCCGTGGGTCTACTCGACGTTTTCCGGTCCAATCGCAACAAGGGCTCTGCGTCCGTCGCCAAGGAGCGGCTGCAGATCCTCGTGGCGCATGACCGCGCCTTCCGCAACCGCCCCTCGTACCTGCCCAAGCTCCAGCAGGAGATCCTGGAGGTCATCCGCAAATATGTCGAGGTGGACCTGGACGCCGTCTCAGTGAACTACGAGCAGGACGACGAGCAGGAATTTCTGGAGCTCAACATCGTGCTGCCGGATGCCGCCGGGCGCGGCTAGTTCGTCGCCACGTGAAAGCGGTACACGAGCCCGGATCGTTGTCGTTGTCCTGATCGTCATCCCGCTGCGTCGGGCCAGTCGTCTGCGCAAGCAACAGCGACCCTGGATGAGAGACTGGCGGGACTTCGGCGACCGATGGCAGCCGGCGCGGCCCCGGCATGCCGACACAGCCGCACTGCTGCGCCCAGCCCTTCCCGCGCCCCGTCGCGGCGGACGCTTTCCCCCTCATGCCGCCGATCCGCGGTGACTGGTTTTTCCGCGACTCTGCGGTCCTCTCCTCCCACCGCTCTCGCGAGCCAGATCGCCGCCGACTGGTCTGGTGCTTTCCCCGGTACCCTACCTGGTCGTCCACTTCGAAGTGGACGCTCATCCCCGGCAGGAATCCACCCGATAGCGGGCACTCGCCGCGCGTTCGCTGGGAGGCAGCAGACGGCCAGGAAGAGACATTCGCCGAGCTGACCATGGCAGGCGAATGTAAAATTTTCGGACACCGCTGGAGCTGGGTCGGCCAAGGACAGGAACCGGCCATAAGCAGTCATAGGCGTGCGTTCGCGCAACCGCCTCACCGCTTCCGGCTGACCGGTGAAGTGCGTGGCGGCTGCACGACCGGGCGGCGCCTGCGGATGTCCAGATGCTTAACCCATGTTTGACATGCTGTCGCCGATTAGCTTTGTAACTGTCTCTTATACCACTCTGACGCTGCCGACGAAGCGGAAAGTGGAAAACCCGTGGGGACG
>NZ_JAIFKJ010000055.1 GCF_019695415.1 Thiohalocapsa sp. | reverse complement strand
TTGCCGGGCTTCGCGCGCCAGCGACACCTGCGGACGGATCTGTGAGGGGTCCGTCAACTAGGTGACACGAGGTTGTCGACGTGCGCCTCGCGCCTCTCGGCCCAGGGCCGGTCGGTCAGCGGTGACACGCAACGGCCCAGAGCCCAGCAAGCGCAAAGCCCGATCCGCCAGGCGGAACGGGCTTGTTGTGTGCCAGGCATGGCACGTATCTCGGAGGGTGAAAGTCCCTCTTCGGACCCTGTCGGTGGGAACCGACTGTCTATGCAAGGGTGCCCGTTGTGAGGCGGGATCTGAAGGAAGCAAATGACAGCAGTACGGACGCGACGTACAGAAACCGGATACAAGGCTGTGGTGGTCTGGGTAAGGGGGCAATGGACTCCGACGCCCGATAATCGACCGGAGGTCACTGCAGTAGATCCGGCGCGGCCCGTGCGAAGGATACGTGTCTTACCCTGGGAGATCTCCCCGTCTGTCGGTACTTCACCGACTATTTCACCAGCAATGGTGGGAGATGGATTGGGAGAAGTCAGCAGAGGTCATAGTAGGTGGGACGCTGCCGAAGGACCGAAGCTGTGCCTGCAAGAAGCAGGCGCCGGGTCTCGATCTGTCTGGTGCGCCAGGCAAATCCCCGCCCCATCTGGTTCCGCCGGCAGCGGTTCTGGGGGGTGACGAGGTGGAGCAAGGTCAGACGGTGATCTCGGAATGCCGAGTCTTGTTGCATACCCGTTTGATGGAGCGGGTCGTGGATCCATCGAACCTGAACCGCGCGTATGGTCGCGTGGTGGGGAACAAGGGCGCGCCGGGCTGTGACGGGATGACCGTTGCCGATCTGCGCGCCTGGGTGGAGGAGCACCAGACGCACTTCCTGTCGTCGCTGCTGGATGGGAGCTATCAGCCCCAACCGGTCCGTGGCGTTCAGATTCCCAAGGCGTCAGGCGGCCTCCGCCAGCTGGGTATCCCACCGGTGGTGGACCGCCTGGTCCAACAAGCCATCGCGCAGGTGCTCAGTGACCTGTTCGATCCGACGTTCTCGGCATCGAGCTATGGGTTTCGCCCCGGTCGCAGCGCGCACGACGCGCTGCGCGCCGCCTCCAGTTGCGTAGCTGAAGGTCGTGGGTGGGTGGTCGACCTGGACTTGGAGCAATTCTTCGACCGGGTCAACCACGACATCCTGATGAGCCGCCTGGCTCGTCGTGTGAACGACAAGCGCCTGCTGCGCCTGATCCGTCGCTTCCTTGAAGCCGGACTCATGCAGGGCGGGATTTGCGTGATGCGACGTGAAGGCACTCCCCAGGGTGGCCCGCTCTCCCCGCTGCTCGCCAATCTGTTGTTGGACGACCTTGATAAGGAATTGGAACGGCGGGGGCACCGCTTCTGTCGTTACGCCGATGACTGCAACATCTACGTTGGCTCTGCGAAGGCAGGCGAACGGGTCATGCAGTCGGTGACCGATTTCTTGGAAGGGACGCTCAAGTTGCGGGTCAACCGCGTTAAAAGCGCCGTAGCCCGGCCGTCGGAGCGCAAGTTCCTCGGCTACCGCATCCTTGCGGGGGGACGCCTGACGATCGCGCCGAAGAGCGTGGAGTCTGCGAAAACCCGCATCCGACAGATCACGCGTCGTACCCGTGGGCGTTCGCTGCCCACGGTCATTCGTGAACTCAACCAGTTCACGAATGGCTGGGTCGCCTACTACCGCCTCGCAGCGGCGAAGACGGCGTTGCGGGACTTGGACCAATGGATCCGGCGGCGGCTCCGCTGCATCCGGCTGAAGCAGCTCAAGCGCGCACGAACGATCGCCGCTTTCCTGCGGAAGCTGGGCTGCATGCGGGACCACGCTTGGGCAGTCGCGGCCAGCGGCAAAGGCTGGTGGCGCAAAGCGAAAACCCAGGCAACCCACCGAGCCATGGACCTCGTCTGGCTTCAGGAACAGGGTCTGCGATCCATGCATGACCGCTGGATGCAATTGAACCAGGCACAGTAACCGCCGTATACGATGAGTACGTACGGTGGTGTGGGAGGACGGCCCCCGCGAGGGGGCCTCCTACCCGATTGGCGCCTGGTTCCGGCGTGTCCCGCCCCGCGAAAACACGGGCTTGACATTCCGATAGACGAACCAGACTCCGCGCCTTCCACGGACGACCGCACTCCGGTGCACCGCCGTCCGGGGCCTTTGACCAGCGCCTAGCTGTGGCCGGGCAGATCGGTGGGGATCCGAAGTCGGCGAGCCCGGGTCACACGGCCGGCGGCGTGGGATTCCCGAGTACCCCGCACACGTTGAGTCAACGCAACACGAGGCGCAAGCA
>NZ_JAIFKJ010000056.1 GCF_019695415.1 Thiohalocapsa sp. | reverse complement strand
AGCGTTTCAGGTTATCGCTCGAATAACCGGCAAAGGGAGACTTGAGAAAATGGCCAACGCTATCAAACACGACAGTGCAAAACTTACTCTCAGGCGCCAAGAAGCTCGGGAGTCGCGGCTGTTGTACTGGCTGTGCTTCGCAGTCTTCCTTGTCATCGCCGTGTTTGCCCGGCTGCTGCCAGGCAGACGCGACACGAGCGATAACGAACTGGCGGGCGTCCGCCGTTCCATCTTTGCCGAGGCGCGCGCTTCGGCGGGGACGCTGATCCCGTTCGCATTCATGAAGTAGGCCGGTCCCGCAACCACCCGTGGCGGCGTGACGGTCCCTTTATCGTCGTCCAACAAGAAGAGAGAGACGCACATGGCTGATCGAGACAAGTCCTTGTCAGGACTAGGTGAAGACGAAGCGAAGGAGTTTCACAGCATCTTTGTGATTAGCTTCATCGCCTTCACCGTCATCGCGCTGATTGCGCATCTGCTGGTGTGGAATTGGCGTCCGTGGGGTTGGGCCGGAATGGAACAGGCCAACGCTCCGATGTTGAATGACGCCACGCTTGCCGCCACGCAAGTGGCGCAAGTCGCACAAACTCTTGTATAAGGAGGCTTATCATGTGGCGAGTTTGGCTAATTTTTGATCCGCGCCGGACCCTTGTGGCCCTGTTTACGTTCCTTTTCGTGCTGGCGCTGCTGATCCACTTCATTCTGCTCAGCACGGAACGCTACAACTGGCTGCAACCTGCGCCGGCGGCTCAGACGAGCGCGGTCGAAATCACGCAGCCTGAGCATCTCGCGTAGCGAACAGGGTCTGCCCGGCCCGAAAGCACGGCCCGCCGGATACCCTTTTCGGTACGACCGTTCAAGGCCGGGCAGACTTCATCGTTGGCGCTAACCCGTACGGCGTCAGGCGTCTTCCCGAACGTTCCTGACCTGAGGATCGGAAAATGGCACTACTGAATTTTGAGCGCAAATATCGCGTACGCGGAGGGACGCTCCTGGGGGGAGACTTGTTCGACTTTTGGGTCGGTCCCTTCTATGTCGGCTTCTTCGGCGTCCTGACGATATTCTTCTCGGCGTTGGGAACATTGCTCATCCTGTATGGCGCATCGCTCGGCCCAACCTGGAATATCTGGAAAATCAACATCGCGCCGCCCGACATCAGTTATGGTCTCGGCTTCGCGCCGCTGGCCGAGGGCGGTCTGTGGCAGCTCATCACGATCTGCGCGATCGGCGCATTCGTGTCATGGGCGTTGCGACAGGCCGAAATCGCGCGCAAGCTCGGCATGGGCTATCACGTCCCGATCGCTTTCGGGGTCGCGATTTTCGCCTATGTCACGCTGGTCGTGTTTCGGCCGCTGCTCATGGGCGCGTGGGGCCACGGCTTCCCCTACGGCATCTTCAGCCACCTCGACTGGGTGTCGAACGTCGGCTACCAGTACCTCCACTTCCACTACAACCCGGCGCACATGCTCGCGGTGACGTTCTTCTTCACCACAGTGCTGGCGCTGTCGCTGCATGGCGGTCTGGTGCTGTCCGCGACCAACCCGCCAAAAGGCGAGACGGTCAAGACGCCAAGCCACGAAGATACGTTCTTCCGCGACTTCATCGGTTACTCCATCGGCACGCTCGGCATTCACCGGCTGGGCTTGTTCCTGGCGCTGAACGCCGGCTTCTGGAGCGCGGTCTGCATCATCATCAGCGGTCCGCTTTGGACGCGCGGCTGGCCCGAGTGGTGGAACTGGTGGCTCAACCTGCCGATCTGGGCCTAAGGGGCTAGGAGAAAGTTATGGCGGAATATCAGAACATATTCACGCAGGTGCAGGTCAGGGGGCCGGCCGAGTATGGCGTCCCTCTGCCCGAAGAAGATGAGCCGCGCTCTGGCCAACCCTTTTTCCAATACTTGGTCGGCAAGATCGGCAACGCCCAGATCGGCCCGATCTACCTGGGTTGGCTTGGCGTAACGTCGCTGATCTGCGGCTTCATCGCGATCGAGATCATCGGCCTCAACATGTGGGCCTCGGTGAACTGGGATCCGGTGGAATTTGTCCGGCAGCTTCCGTGGCTCGCGCTGGAGCCTCCCGGGCCGGAATACGGGCTTCAGGTCTTGCCTCCACTTAATGAGGGGGGCTGATGGCTGATAGCTGGTTTCTTCCTGACGGCGTCAATCCTGCTGTGGTGGGTGCGTACCTATCACCGGACGCGCCAGCTCGGCCTCGGCACCCATGGCGGAGTGGCCTTACACGTCGACCTGTGCACATAGCTGGTACTGGGCATCATCACACCGCGACTCAGGGGCGGATGGAGAGA
>NZ_JAIFKJ010000116.1 GCF_019695415.1 Thiohalocapsa sp. | reverse complement strand
GGTGTATTCCTCCATCGTCGGCCCGCGGAGCAGGTTCAACGGCTTGAACCCCGGCACCGCGTGCAGGTGGGAGTCCCGGTTTTCCCAGATGCGGACGAACTCGTCCTGTCTATCGAGGGTAGTCCGGAATCGATTCATAGCGATGAACATGGTTCGGCTCAGCGACTGTGTCGACGAGTTGCGGGTCGAGCGGAGCACAAGCAACTCGGTCGGTAGCGTTGGCCTTAGCGGGGCGCGCCACCCAGGCAAGCTCCGAGGACGAGTGACCGACCGTCTCGGCGACGGACAACTCCCACGGGCCCAGTATGGCGCCGATGAGTACGCAGTAGGTGCTTATGATCTTCGCCTTCGGACGCTGAAAGTCGAAACGGTTGCAGTCGAGTTTCAGGCCCTGCTGAAGTCCGCAGGTTCTGGTGGTTGTATGACCTTGCTCTCGCCAGGATTCGATCAAGGCGTCGATCGGGGACCGGGGCCAAGCGACGCAGGGCCCGACCAGCCGTCTCGGCTGCTGCCCGCAACGCGAGATCAAACGTCCGCGTCAGGTGACTGCCTTGATCAGCCATAGGCAGAGCAGCGGGCTATGTCCGCAGTTGGCCGTCTACTGCCTCTCAGGGGCCCCCCCACGAGCGTCAGTTCGACACCAGAAAGCAGACCTCGCCCGCTATGCTGGAAGGTACCGCACTTGCCCGATCCGGGGTAGCGGGCGCCCGAGGCAGGATGCCGAGTGCGATGACCAGGACGGCCATACTGTGTGGAAAAAGGGAAAAGGGCCCAGTGCGGCCTTGCCAGGCCGCACTGGCCCCTTTTCTTCCTTTTCTTTGAGCACGCCGTTCGGCACGTCGTGGCCGGTGCCGTCCTGCCGCGGCGAGTAGGGGATGTTGACGCGGCTCGGCGGCAGCTTGCCCGCCTCACGCAACGCGCGCCAGGTCTTGGCCGGGAAATCCGGCACCTCGTGGAGCAGGTCCGGGTCGATCTGGACGGCATCGGCGGCGACGATCTCAGCGAATTGGGGTCCGAATTGGGGTCTGGTCTTGCAATCACGCACGCTATCCGAAGATAGGCTCGGATTCGATGCGGGCCCAGTCCCAGACAGCGAGATGAGTGCCCGCGGCCTTGGCGAGGTGGTCGTCGTTGGTCCAGAACTGGTCGCAGTGGCCACGCATGGCTGCGGCCAAGTGCAGGGCGTCCGGGGTCTTGAGGCGGTGATCGACGCGAAGCTGGCTTGCGAGGTCGAACAATGGGCGATCGAATGTCACCATCTCGCAGCTTTGAAAGTAGGCGTCGTAGATCGCGAGCAGGTCTTGGCGCAGATTCCGAAGGGGCTTGAGTCTGGATTCCATCCGAACGAGCTCACTGCCGACGATTTGCTTGCCCGCGAGCAAAGACATTAGTTGCTTCTGCTCCGTGGACCGGCCCTCGACCAGGTAGATGACAATGCAGGCGTCGAGAAAGATACGGCTCACGGTCGATCCCAGCTATCGCGTTCCTCTTGGACCTGGGCGTCGATCTCTTCGCGCTTGCGGCCGTCTGCGTTGATGGGCATGGACGCCAAGAAGGCGTCGAGATTGCCCAGTGTAATCGGCGCAGCGGTGTCGACCAGCACGATAACCCGTGCGTGCTTGCCTCGGTGCTGGCTCGGCAGCTTCAGGTGCAACTCGTTGTTTTCGTCGATATCGGCTTCTAGTTCGATGGCGTTCATGGCGTTTTGGAATGCGGTCAGCCGAGCACTGCGGGTGCGATGCTCTTAGGAGACGCTGATTTATTGGGCATCCTGCCCAAAAATCAGACGGAGCCGGAAAACGCGGTTTCCCGGCTCCTTCATTTTCAGCGACTTGCGTCGCTGAAAATGGCGGGGCGTCCTGCCCCGCGCGGGAAGCGCCAATAAATCGGCGCTTCCCTTAGCGGGCGTATCGTTGTTGGCTGGGGCGGTCACGTTGGCCTGTAGTGTCGTTCTGATCGCGTTCGGGTTCAAGCGACTGGTCCCGCAGCGCCGGGCGCTCATCACGCCTGACAAGCATTTCGGCCACCGCTTCGCGGGGTTGGCGGATCAGGGATTGCGGGGTCGTCGCGGGGTCTAGCAATCCAGCACAAGCTCAGATTCTCGCTCGAACGGTGCGCGCGAAGGTCTGCTTTCGCCTTCGCTACCTTGCTTCTGATGGAGGTTCTTGGCCTCCGGCATCGGTATTGAGCCACAACTGAGCGATGGGTGGCCCATGTCCGTTTCTGGCCGACAACGGACCACTGCCCGACCCGCATCGATGTCCGCTGCAGTTCAGTCAGCGGTCGTCGTCAGACCGAGCGACTTTGCCATCAC
>NZ_JAIFKJ010000097.1 GCF_019695415.1 Thiohalocapsa sp. | reverse complement strand
TGTGGGTGCCCGGCCGGGGCGCGGAGGCGGCGGGGGGGACCTGAAGGCGGGCCCGCCCCGGCGGGGCGGGCCGGCGCCGAGGCGGCCGGGTTTTGGGCAGGGCGCCTGGGCCCGGGGGTACGGGGAACCGAGACAGCGCCCCTGGCCGCACTCGCGGGCATGCAGACGCTCTGGGGAGATTGCCGCAACTGAGCGACCTATGCAGGCACCGCAAGCGGCCGAAACCTGCTCAGGCTCAAGCCGGATGCAAGATGCCATGGAATTCCACTAGTTTTCTCCTGGACAAATGGGAGCCTATACCACAAGTTTACGGGGGAATCGCCCTAAACAGCCGAAGCCAATCAGCCCCCAATCAGCCTCCAGGAGCACCGCCATGACCGAGGCCCGCCAGTTGCGACGCCACCGCGCCTATTTCCACGGCTGGGCGCAGGCGTTCGGCCAGCATGACCTGCTACGGGATCCGACCCAGGGGTTGCGCTGGCTGCTGGGGCAAGGACAGCTGGGGCTGATGCTGGATCCCTCTGTGCGCACCCGTCTACGCGGCGGGGATACCGACAGCCTCGGCGGGCTGTTCGCGGATGCCCCGGGCACGCCGGTGCACGAGCCGGCCACTGCCCAAGCCTTGCCGGTATGGCCGCCCGCTAGGCACGCCGAGAGGATCTTGCCGGCGGCACTGATCGACGTCGGCAGCGAAACCCTGCGGCTCGGCCGTTTGATCCTACGCCACTGCCCGGCCGCGGTGATGACGCACACACGGGCGCTGCTGGATGCCGAATCGGCGCTGCATCTGTTCGAGACCTACCACCTGCTCTACCCCAAGGGCACGCGCGTCCTGACCCTATCGCAGCGCGCGCCGCTCGGGCTGATCTACCGCGAGCTGACGCCGGCGCTGATCCGCTCGGCACCGCAGGCAACGATCACGGCGCCGCAGCTGCGCGAGGCTGCCTGCGCCTGAGGGCGACGCCACTCACGCGCGGGGCCGCCCGGCGCATGCTAACGTTGCGGCTTTCGAGCCGCTCACCACAGACTCATGCCCGACCGGTACCCGCTCGTCCTCGTCGACGCCTCCGGCTATCTCTTTCGCGCATACCACGCGCTGCCCAAGCTGACCAACTCCCGCGGTGAGGCCACCGGCGCCCTGGTGGGCGTGCTGAATATGCTCCGCAAGCTCATCGACGAGGAGAAGCCAGAGTATATCGGCGTCGTCTTCGACGCCTCCGGGCCAACCTTCCGCGACCGGATTTACGAAGACTACAAGGCCAACCGACCGCCCATGCCGGAGGATCTGCGCGAGCAGCTGGGGCCGCTCAAGGAGATCATCCGCGCCATGGGCCTGCCGCTGCTGGAGGTGGCGGACGTGGAGGCCGACGATGTCATCGGCACATTGGCCAATCGCGCGGCGGCCGACGGGCTGCCGACGCTCGTGTCCACCGGCGACAAGGACATGGCGCAGCTGGTGAATGAGCACATCACGCTGGTCAACACCATGTCCGACACCGTGCTGGACCCGGCGGGCGTCAAGGAGAAGTTCGGCGTGGCGCCGGAGCATATCGTCGACTACCTGGCGCTCATGGGCGACAGCATCGACAACATTCCGGGCGTGCCCAAATGCGGGCCCAAGACGGCCGCCAAGTGGATCCAGGAGTACGGCGACCTCGACGGCGTCCTGGCCAATGCCGAGAAGGTGAAGGGCAAGATCGGCGAGAGCCTGCGGGCCAGCCTCGAGCAGCTGCCGCTGTCACGTGAGCTCACCACCATCAAGACCGACGTCGAGCTGGACTTCGCGCCCACGGACCTGACGCCGTCGCCGCCGGACACCGAGACCCTGCGCGACTGGTACGAGCGCATCGAATCCAAGCGCCTGCTGGCGACCCTGAACGACGCCGACGGCGAGGCGGCCGAGAACAAGCCGCAGCCAGCGTACGCCTTAGTCCTGCAAGAGACGGAGCTGGATGCGTGGCTTGCCAAGCTCGAAGCCGCCGATCTCTTCGCCTTCGACACCGAGACCACAGACCTCGACTACATGCGCGCCCGGGTGGTGGGCGTGTCCTTTGCCGTGGACACCGACGGTGCCGTGGAGGCCGCCTATGTGCCGCTGGCCCATGCCTATCCCGGCGCGCCGGACCAGCTCGACCGCGAGCGGGTGCTGGGCCGGCTGAAGCCCCTGCTGGAGGACCCAGCGCGCCCCAAGGTGGGTCAGAACCTGAAGTACGACATGAGCGTCTGCGCCAACCACGGCATCGCCATGTCCGGTATCGCGCACGACACCATGCTGGAGAGCTATGTGCTGGACAGCACCGCCACCCGGCACGACA
>NZ_JAIFKJ010000470.1 GCF_019695415.1 Thiohalocapsa sp. | reverse complement strand
ACCGGTGCCCAGGTGCGCGGCCCTGTGCCGCTGCCCTCCAAGCACGAGCGCTACACGGTGCTGATCTCCCCGCACGTCAACAAGGATGCGCGTGATCAGTACGAGCTGCGCACGCACAAGCGGCTGATGGACATCGTCGACCCCACGGACAAAACCGTGGACGCGCTGATGAAGCTAGATCTGGCCGCCGGCGTCGACGTCTCGATCCGGTTGAGCTGACAGAGCACAGACCGCCGTGGTGCCCAATGCGTAACGGGGCACCGGGCTGAACGGGAAGGCAGATATGAGCATAGGGGTAATCGGACGCAAGGCCGGTATGACACGCATCTTCGCCGATGACGGCGCGAGCGTGCCGGTCACCGTGATCGAGGTGGCGCCGAACCGCGTCAGTCAGGTGCGCAGCGAGGACGTCGATGGCTATCGCGCGGTACAGCTGACCGCAGGACAGCGGCGAGCCTCCCGAGTCACCAAGCCCATGGCCGGCCACTTCGCAAAAGCCGGTGTAGAGGCAGGCAATGACCTGCGCGAATTCCGCCTCGACGCAGACGAAGGCAAGGAGCTTCAGCCCGGTAGCGAGGTCGGTGTGAGCCTGTTCCAGGTGGGCCAAAAGGTCGATGTCCGTGGTGTCACCAAGGGCCGTGGCTTCTCCGGCGGTATCCGTCGGCACCATTTCCGGGGACAGGACAACAGCCATGGCAATTCGCTTTCGCATCGCGCGCCAGGCTCCATCGGGCAGTGTCAAACGCCCGGTCGCGTGTTCAAGGGCAAGCGGATGGCGGGCCAGCACGGCAACGTGAACCGCTGCCAGCAGAACCTCGAAGTCGTCCGTGTGGACGCAGAGCGCAATCTGCTGTTGGTAAAGGGCGGTGTGCCGGGCCCCGCCGGCGGGCAGCTGATCGTGCTGCCGTCGGTTAAGCAAAAGAACAAGGGTTGAGGCAGTCATGCAGCTCAATGCAGCCAATGGCGCGACGGTTGAGGTTTCTGACGCCGTCTTCGGTGCCGATTACAACGAGCCGCTGGTGCATCAGGTGGTTACCGCCTACTTGGCGGGCGCCCGCGCCGGCACTAAGGCCCAGAAGAACCGCGCCGCGGTGAGCGGCGGTGGCTCCAAGCCGTATCGGCAGAAGGGAACCGGCCGTGCCCGCGCAGGCACCACCCGCAGTCCCCTGTGGCGCTCGGGCGGCAAGGTGTTCGCCGCGGAGCCTCGCAGCTACGCGCAGAAGGTCAACCGCAAGATGTACCGGGGGGCGGTGCGCGCCATCCTCTCGGAGCTGGCGCGTGCCGGCCGACTCGCGGTGTTGCCACAATGGCAGCTCGCGGCGCCAAAGACCAAGGAGGTTGCGGCCAAGCTGCGCGAGCTGTCGGTGGCGTCGGCCCTGATCGTTGTCGAAAGCCGCGATGATCCGCTGTTTCTCGGGGCACGAAACATGCCACATGTGGACGTCGCCACCGCCGCGAGCGTCGACCCAGTGAGCCTCGTGGGCTTCGAGCACGTGGTCTGCACCGAGGCGGCCCTGCGTCGCCTGGAGGAGCGCTTCGCATGAATCAAGAACGCTTGATGAAGGTTCTGATGGGCCCGGTGGTCTCAGAGAAGTCCACACTCGCTGCAGACAACGGCGGCCAGTTCGTATTCCGGGTGAGTACCGATGCTACCAAGCGCGAGATTGGGCGCGCCGTAGAGCTGATGTTTGACGTGCAGGTGGACAACGTTCAGGTGCTCAACGTCAAGGGCAAGCGCAAGCGCTTCGGCGCCCGCGTCGGCCGCCGTCCAGATTGGCGCAAGGCTTATGTGCGCCTGAAGCCCGGGCAGGATATCGATTTCGGCGGCGGCGCGTGAGCGACGCCGCGCAGGAGTAGACCGACATGGCAATCGCAAAGATGAGACCTTCGTCGCCGGGACGGCGGTTTATGGTCAAGGTGACCACCCCGGACTTGCACCGGGGGCCGCCCATGAGCCAACTGGTAGCGAAGAAGAGTCGCAGCGGCGGACGCAATAACGCCGGTCGAATTAGCGTTCGGCACCGCGGTGGCGGGCACAAACAACGTTACCGGCTGGTCGACTTCAAGCGACGTAAGCAGGATGTTCCGGCGTCGGTGGTGCGCTTCGAGTATGACCCGAACCGCTCAGCGAACCTGGCGCTGCTTAAGTACGCCGATGGCGACTGGGCCTACGTGCTCGCGCCGAAGGGCCTCAAGGTTGGCGACACCGTGGTCTCCTCGGAAACCGCGCCGATTGCAGTCGGCAACTGTCTGCCGTTGCGCAACATTCCGGTTGGTACCGAAGTGCACGGCGTGGAGCTCCGGCCCGGCAAGGGTGCGCAGCTCGCTCGCTCTGCGGGCGCCTCTATCCAGCTGGTCGCACGTGACGGAAACAATGCCACCCTTCGGCTTCGCTCCGGTGAGATGCGCAAGGTTCACGCGGAATGTAGGGCCATCATCGGCGTCGTTGGCAACGGCGAGCACAGCCTGCGGAAGCTCGGCAAAGCTGGGGCAGCCCGCTGGCGTGGCGTTAGGCCAACCGTGCGCGGCGTCGTGATGAACCCGGTAGACCACCCGCATGGTGGTGGTGAGGGCCGCACATCCGGTGGCCGCAACCCGGTGACGCCATGGGGCGTGCCGACCAAGGGCTACAAGACACGCAAGAACAAGCGTACCGACGGCATGATCGTGCGTCGTCGCGGTCGCAAGTAGTAACAGCTTCGAGGTTCGAGTCAGTGCCACGCTCAATCAGAAAAGGCCCGTTCATCGACCACCATCTCGCGAAGAAGGTGTCCGATGCAGTTGCCCAGAACAGTAAGCGCCCGATCAAGACGTGGTCCCGGCGCTCGATGGTCCTGCCGGAGATGGTCGGTTTGACCATCGCTGTCCACAATGGTCGCCAGCATGTGCCGATCTTGATCAATGAGAACATGATCGGCCATAAGCTCGGTGAGTTCGCCCTGACGCGGACCTTTCGCGGTCATGCTGCTGACCGCAAAGCGAAGAAGCGCTGAGCCGGGACGACCAGGAGAAGCATCATGCAAGCGGTGGCAACACTCAAATATGCGCGTATCTCGGCGCAGAAGGCACGTCTAGTCGGCGACCAAATCCGGGGTAGGCAGGTGGAGAGTGCACTCAACGACCTACAGTTCAGCACCAAGAAAGCGGCTGAGATCTTCCGCAAGATCCTCGAGTCGGCGATTGCCAACGCCGAGCACAACGAAGGTGCTGACGTAGATGAGCTGAAGGTCGTTGCGGTTCAGGTGAACGAGGGCCCCACCATGAAGCGCATCCGTGCCCGCGCCAAGGGCAGGGCCACGCGTATCTTCAAACGGACCAGTCACATCAGTGTGACGGTCGCTGAGGGCTGAGGTGGCAAGAGGTCATGGGACAAAAAGTTAATCCGACCGGCATAAGGCTCGGTATCGTCAAGGACTGGACGTCCACCTGGTACGCAGATTCCAAGGATTATGCCGACTTTCTGAACAACGACATTGAGGTGCGGGAGTTCCTGAAGAAGAAGCTTGCTGCCGCCTCCGTGAGTCGCATTCAAATCAATCGCCCAGCCAAAAATGCGCACATCACCATCCATACGGCCCGGCCAGGTGTGGTGATCGGCAAGAAGGGTGAGGAGATTGACAAGCTGCGTGCTGAGGTTTCTCGGCGCATGGGCATTCCGGTGCACATCAGCATCGAGGAAATCCGAAAGCCGGAGCTTGACGCCCAGTTGGTTGCCGAGGGCATTGCCCAACAGCTTGAGCGTCGCATCATGTTTCGTCGCGCCATGAAGCGCGCTGTGCAATCCACCATGCGCGCAGGTGCTGGGGGCGTCCGTGTCAATATCGCCGGCAGGCTGAATGGCGCGGAGATCGCGCGCTCCGAGTGGTATCGCGAGGGCCGCGTGCCGTTGCATACACTCCGCGCCGATATCGACTACGGCTTTGCCGAGGCGCGCACGACCTACGGCATCCTTGGCGTCAAGGTGTGGATTTTCCGAGGTGAGGTTTTCGAGGGCATGCCTGAAGAGCCGCAGGCCCCGGAGAAGCGCAGCGCACGCAGGGGATAAAAGATGCTGCAACCGAAAAGAACCAAGTTCCGCAAACAGCAAAAGGGCCGCAATCGCGGCCTCGCTCAGAGCGGAAATCAGGTCTCCTTCGGCGAGTATGGGCTGAAAGCCACCGGTCGCGGCCGGATCACTGCGCGCCAAATCGAGGCCGCTCGCCGTGCCATCACGCGTAAAGTGCGTCGCGGGGGCAAACTGTGGATCCGGCTCTTCCCCGATAAGCCCATCTCCAAGAAGCCTTTGGAGGTACGTATGGGCAAGGGTAAGGGCAACGTCGAGTACTGGGTTGCGCTGGTCCAGCCTGGTCGGATGCTCTACGAAATCGAGGGTGTTTCCGAAGACCTCGCCCGCGAGGCCTTCCGGCTGGCAGCTGCGAAGCTGCCGGTACAGACCAAATTCGAGAAGAGGACCATGCTGTGAGCAAGGCCGGCGAGCTGCGCGGGCAGACGCGCGATGACTTGGAAAAGCAGCTGCTGGAGTTGCTCAAGGAGCAGTTCAATCTGCGGATGCAAAAGGGTAGCGGTCAGCTGAACCGACCGTCCCAGTTCAAGACCGTGCGCCGCGAGATCGCGCGCATCAAGACGGTTTTGGCGGAGCAGGCTGCGGCTGGTAAACCCGACGCCTGACACTGACAGAAGCTGCTCCCGTGAGCGGAACGGCGGTGACGGAACAAAGCGAAATGTCCGAAGACAAGAGCAATCGAATTTTGAGCGGCCGCGTCGTCAGCAATGCGATGGACCAAACCATTACCGTGCTGGTCGAGCGGCGCGTGAAGCATCCGCTGTACGGCAAGTTTCTGCGCCGCTCCATGAAGCTGCATGCCCACGACGCAGAGAACGCCTGCAATAACGGCGACCTGGTGCGGGTGGAACAGTGCCGCCCGCTGTCCAAGACCAAGTGCTGGCGGCTGGTGGATATCGTCGAAAAGGCGCGCTAAGAATTGGGGCGTAAGGGTCGCGGCACGGACAGCGCCCGCTGCTCCGGCCGCCCAGCAAATTCTTGCAGAGGTAGGTACCGACAATGATTCAAATGCAAACCCGCCTCGCGGTCGCGGACAACAGTGGCGCACGGGCCGTGCAGTGCATCAAGGTGCTGGGTGGCTCCCATCGACGCTACGCAAACATCGGTGACATCGTCAAAGTCACGGTCAAGGATGCCATTCCTCGCGGCAAGGTCAAGAAGGGCGACGTCTTCAACGCCGTGGTCGTTCGTACCCGCAAGGGCGTGCGCCGCTCGGATGGCTCCCTGATTCGCTTCGACGGCAACGCGGCGGTGCTACTAAACAATCAGCTACAGCCCATCGGCACTCGCATTTTCGGTCCGGTCACACGCGAGCTGCGCGGCGAGCGGTTCATGAAGATCATCTCGCTTGCGCCTGAGGTGTTGTAAGCAGGGGCGTGGCAGGCGGCAGCGAACGCGGACAGGGGTATAGCTATGCGCAAAATCAAGGTGGGTGATGACGTCATGGTCATCGCCGGTAAGGACAAGGGCAAACGAGGCACAGTGCTGCGTGTCATCGACGCCGAACGGGTGGTTGTTGAGAACGTGAACGTTGCGAAGAAGCACCAGAAGCCCAACCCGAACCGAGGCATCTCGGGTGGCCTTATGGATAAGGAGATGCCGCTGCACGTGTCCAATGTTGGGATATTTAACCCGACCAAGGGCGCGGCTGACCGGGTCGGTTTCAAGGTGCTCGGAGACGGCCGCAAGGTGCGGGTGTTCAAATCCGACGGCGAAGTCGTCGACGTTTGAGTTGAGCAGATATGTCCAGACTGGCAACACAATATCGGGAGCAGATCGTCGACCAGCTGCAACAGCGCTTTGGCTACGAAAGCGTCATGCAGGTGCCGCGGTTGGTGAAGGTCA
Source organism: Thiohalocapsa sp. (assembly GCF_019695415.1). Taxonomy (GTDB): domain Bacteria; phylum Pseudomonadota; class Gammaproteobacteria; order Chromatiales; family Chromatiaceae; genus Thiohalocapsa. The sequence continues at coordinate 9,270 of NZ_JAIFKJ010000470.1, read as the reverse complement.
CACTCAACATGGGGGTCGGTGAAGCAATCAACGACAAGAAGATCATGGAGAACGCGGTCGCCGACCTGACCCGTATCTCCGGGCAGAAGCCCATCGTCACCAAAGCGCGTAAGTCGGTTGCCGGGTTTAAGATCCGCGAGGGTTGGCCCATCGGCTGCAAGGTGACCCTTCGTCGCGAACGGATGTACGAGTTCCTGGATCGGTTGATCAACGTCGCCATCCCGCGTATCCGTGACTTCCGCGGACTCAGTCCGAAGGCGTTTGATGGCCGTGGCAACTACTCCATGGGCGTTCGCGAGCAGATCATCTTCCCGGAGATCGATTACGACAAAATCGACGCCATCCGCGGCCTCGACGTCACTATCACGACGACGGCTGGGACCGATGAAGAGGGCCGAGCACTGTTGGACGCATTCAATTTTCCGTTCCGGACATAGGCCGATTCATGGCAAAGAAGAGCATGATTGCCCGCGAGATTAAGCGGGCCCAGACTGCAGCGCGTTATGCTGCGAAGCGCGAGCGTCTTAAGGCGATCATCAATGACCGCAGCGCAGAGCCAGACGCCGTTGATGCGGCCGTGGTCGCGCTGCAGAAGCTGCCCCGGGATGCGAGTCCGGCGCGCAAGCAGCGTCGCTGCCGTGTCAGTGGCCGGCCGCACGCGGTGTACCGCAAATTCGGGCTATGCCGGAATAAGCTGCGGGAGGCAGTGATGCGCGGCGACGTGCCGGGTGTCGTCAAGGCGAGCTGGTAGCAACAACGCGCGCAAAGCGGAGCAACAGTGCTGCGACGGTTTGGTCCCGTCGCGGTTGTCGTACGTAGCGGGTATCGCGCCGAGGCCGGCGGTCTGACCCCTTGGGAGAAGCACAATGAGTATGTCGGATCCGATTGCGGACATGCTGACGCATATTCGCAATGGCCAGGCACGTGGCAAGATCACCATCCGCATGCCTTCCTCGAAACAGAAGAAAGCCATTGCGGCCTTGCTCAAGGACGAAGGATACATCCACGATTACGCAATCCAGGATGTAGAAGGCAAGGCTGTGCTGGAGCTGCGGCTCAAGTACTTCCGGGGCAAGCCGGTCATCGAGGAGCTGAAGCGCATCTCGCGGCCGGGACTTCGCATCTATCGTGGCCGCAACGAGCTGCCCCGTGTCTGGGGCGGTCTCGGCATCGCGATAGTCTCCACGTCCAAGGGACTGATGACGGACCGCCAAGCCCGTGAGGCGGGTCACGGTGGCGAAGTCATCGCCTACGTCGCGTAAGGAGGCTCGGCATGTCAAGAATCGCAAAAGCGCCTGTCAAGATTCCCTCGGGGGTCGAGGTGAAGATCTCCGGGCAGGACGTCGCCGTCAAGGGGTCCAAGGGCACTATGAGCTGGACCGTGCATGACAGCGTGACTGTCGCTGTCGAAGATGGCGTCGTCCGCGTGTCGCCCGCTGGCGATCGGCCCGAGCACTGGGCCATGGCGGGTACGACTCGGGCGCTCATCAACAACATGGTCACCGGTGTGAGCACCGGCTTCGAGCGCAAGCTCAATCTTGTGGGAGTCGGCTATCGTGCACAGGCCAAAGGCAAGGTGTTGAACCTCGCGCTCGGTTTTTCGCACCCCATCGATTATCCGGTGCCGGACGGCATCGAGATCGAGACGCCGGCTGCAACCGAGATCGTCGTCAAGGGCGCCGACAAACAGCGCGTCGGTCAGGTGGCCGCCGAGATCCGCGGTTTCCGGCCGCCTGAGCCCTACAAGGGTAAAGGCGTGAGGTACTCCGACGAGTACGTCGTGCGTAAAGAAGCGAAGAAGAAGTAGGGTGTCAGCGATGGACAAGAAACAATCCCGGCTGCGTCGCGCTGCCCGAGCGCGGTCGAAGATCCGCGAGCTTGGTGCCCATCGGCTGTGTGTGCATCGCTCTCCGCGACACATTTACGCCCAAATCATCTCGCCGGACGGTAACCGCGTTGTCGCCAGCGCGTCGACGCTGGACAAGGAGTATCGGCAGAGCGCAGAGGGGCACTCCGGCAACATCAGCGCGGCCGCCGTCGTCGGCAGGATCGTTGCCGAGCGGGCCCGCGCCGCTGGCGTCGAGCAGGTGAGCTTCGATCGCTCGGGCTTTAAATATCACGGTCGCGTCAAGGCGTTGGCGGACGCGGCCCGCGAAAGCGGACTCCAGTTCTGAGGTACCGACGATGGCAGCATTCAACCCCAAGCCGGAAGGCGACGAGCTGCTCGAGAAGCTCATCTCCGTCAACCGGGTGGCAAAGGTGGTCAAGGGCGGCCGGGTGTTCGGCTTCGGTGCACTCACCGTGGTCGGCGATGGCAAGGGCCGCGTTGGTTTCGGTACCGGCAAGGCCCGAGAGGTGCCGGTGGCGATCCAAAAGGCCATGGAATCAGCACGCAAGAACATGGTGGACGTTCGCCTCAGGGGCGCGACACTTCAGTATCCTCTCGTCGGCCGGCACGGTGCCGCGCGGGTGTACATGCAGCCCGCCTCCGAGGGTACCGGCATCATCGCTGGCGGAGCCATGCGGGCGGTCTTCGAAGTGGTCGGCGTTCAGGACGTGCTCGCCAAGTGCATCGGAACCAACAACGCCATGAACGTGGTGCGCGCCACCATCAATGGCCTGACGGAGATGGCTGATGCCGAGCTGGTAGCCGCGAAGCGCGGCAAGACTGTCGAGGAGATTCTGTCATGAGCCCGGCGGGAAATAAGCCGACGATGCACGTCCAGCTCTTTCGCAGCCTGCACGGGCGTCTCAAGAATCACCAAGCCTGCGTGCGTGGGCTGGGGCTCAGGCGTATTCATCAGGTCGTTGAGGTCGAAGACACGCCGGCGACTCGCGGCATGCTCAACAAGGTCAACTACATGGTGCGCGAGGTCAAGGAGAGCTGAGATGCGCTTAAACGATTTGAAGCCGGCTCCGGGCAGTCATCCAGCGCGTAAGCGCGTCGGTCGGGGCATCGGCAGTGGGCTGGGCAAGACGGGTGGGCGTGGCCACAAGGGTCAGAAGTCCCGCTCCGGCGGTTTTCACAAGCTCGGGTTCGAGGGTGGGCAGATGCCGTTGCAGCGCCGCCTTCCCAAGGTGGGCTTTCGCTCGCGGCGGGCGATCGATCGCGACGAGGTGCGGCTCAGCGAGCTCGGCCATGTTTCGGGCGACGAGATTACGGTGGAAACCTTGCGGGCCGCGGGCCTGATCAATGGGGCCGTCAAGCGGGTCAAGATCATCAAGTCGGGTGAGCTGACGCGGGCGGTCACGGTACGGGGTGTCGCTGTGACCAGCGGCGCGAAGGCGGCCATCGAAGCCACCGGCGGCACGGTACTGGACGCCTAAGCACCCGTCATAGGGTGCCGCATATCATTACGGCTTACCGTCACCATCGCGACGCAGCATTGCCGAAGGTGACAGAACTGCGGGTTCGACGAGAGACCTATGGCGAAAAGCGGTGTATCGGCCATGCAGTCCCTCGGGGGCATGGGCAGGCTCACGGAGCTGCGACAGCGCCTGCTGTTTGTGCTCGGTGCACTGCTCGTGTATCGCATCGGCACCTTTATCCCCGTGCCGGGTGTGAACCCGGAGGCGCTGGCCGTCCTGTTCGACCAGAACCAGGGCTCCATTCTGGACATGTTCAACATGTTTTCCGGGGGTGCGCTGGAACGGGCGAGTATTCTGGCCCTCGGCATCATGCCGTACATTTCGGCAAGTATCATCATGCAGCTGATGGCCGCGGTCATCCCGAAGCTCGAGCAGCTCAAGAAGGAAGGCGAAGCGGGTCGCCGAAAGATTACCCAGTACACGCGCTACGGCACGGTGGTGCTGGCGACCTTCCAGGCCATTGGTATCTCCATTGCGCTGCAGGGGCAAACGGCGGGCGGCTCGCCGATCGTCGTAACCCAAGGCTTCGGCTTCGTTTTTACCGCTGCGGTGTCGCTGGTGACGGGTACGATGTTCCTGATGTGGCTCGGCGAGCAGATTACGGAGCGGGGTATTGGCAACGGCATCTCGCTGATCATCTTCGCCGGGATCGTCGCAGGCTTGCCCGCCGCTGTCGGCGGCACCCTCGAGCTCGTGCGAACCGGCGAGATGAATGCCTTGACCGTGCTCGCGCTGTTCGCACTGGCACTGGCCGTGACGGCCTTCGTAGTCTTCGTGGAGCGAGGGCAGCGAAGGATCACTGTCAACTATGCCAGGCGGCAGCAGGGTCGGCGGATGATGGCCGCCCAAAGCACCCATCTTCCCCTCAAGCTGAACATGGCAGGCGTGATCCCGCCGATCTTCGCATCGAGCATCATCCTTTTCCCGGGTACGCTGGGGCAGTGGTTCGGGCAGTCTGAGGATCTGCGCTGGCTCGCGGACATTACGGCCAAACTTTCGCCGGGCGAGCCCATCTACGTGATTTTCTACGCGGCGGCGATCATCTTTTTCTGCTTCTTCTACACGGCGTTGGTCTTCAACTCGAAGGACACAGCAGACAATCTGAAGCGCTCCGGCGCGTTCATCCCGGGTATTCGCCCGGGCGAGCAGACGGCGCGCTACATCGACACGGTCATGACCCGCCTGACAGCCGCCGGGGCGCTGTACATCACCGCCGTCTGCCTGCTTCCGGAGTTCCTGATCGTCGGCTGGAACGTGCCCTTCTACTTCGGTGGTACGTCCCTGCTGATCGTCGTCGTTGTGGTCATGGACTTCATGGCCCAGGTGCAGGCGCATCTGATGTCGCATCAGTACGAAGGTCTTATGAAAAAGGCCAACCTCAAGGCGCCGGGTGCCGGTCTGACGCGCTAACGGCGCAGCAGATTCTCCGCGCCCGGCACAAGCGTCACTGCGCGGAGCCCTGACTGAGTGGCGCGCCAAGGGCGGCGACAAAGTGCAGCGGCTGCCGAGGGGCTTTGAGCTCGGCTGCGGGCCGGTTTCGGGCGAGTCAGCAACCCGGGTGTCGCCGACATTCGGCTTTTTGTTGCGCAACGGGCGGGTCACCCTTGGCTGCGATTGGGCATGAGGTCGCCGGCATCTCAGCCGCCCGCGGGTTCCCAATGCGAGGCGCCAGTGAGGAGCCAAACAGGAGATTGATCAAATGAAAGTACAGGCATCGGTAAAGAAAGTCTGCCGGCACTGCAAGATCATCCGCCGTCATGGCACGGTGCGGGTCATTTGCAAAGACGTTCGGCACAAGCAGCGCCAAGGCTAAAGCGTGCCTTGTTGACGCGTCATTCAGTCATTGGTATCCTGCGCGGTTTACGTCCGCGTCCGTACCGACCAGCGAGGAGTTTTCAGCATGGCCCGCATTGCCGGCGTCAACATACCGGACCGTAAGCACGCGGTGATCGCGCTGACTGCCATCTACGGCATCGGCCGGACCCGTGCGGCGCAGATCTGCGACGCGGCCAATGTGCCGGCCACGTCGCGAATTCAGGATCTGTCCGAGGACGAGGTGGATCGTCTGCGTAACGAGGTGGGCAAGCACACCGTCGAAGGCGATCTGCGGCGCGAGGTGTCCATGAACATCAAGCGTTTGATGGACTTGGGCTGCAACCGCGGTATTCGCCATCGGCGAGGCCTGCCGTTGCGAGGACAGCGCACGCGCACCAACGCGCGGACTCGCAAGGGTCCGCGTCGGCCGATTAAGCGCTGATTACGGCGACTGAGCCGCGGTGCGGGCCGCATGCGTCGGCATGGCCGGCGTAGCGCGCAGCATTATCTACCGGGAGCATCTGGTGGCAAAACAGGTAAAAACGCGTAAGAAGGTCAAGAAGCAGGTGGCCGACGGGATCGCCCACGTGCACGCGTCGTTCAATAACACGATCATCACGATCACAGACCGGCAAGGCAACGCCCTGGCGTGGGCCACCGCCGGCGGCTCCGGGTTCCGCGGCTCACGTAAAAGCACGCCCTTCGCTGCGCAGGTGGCTGCCTCCCGCGCCGGTGCCGCCGCGAAGGAGTTCGGCATCATGAATCTGGACGTCAACGTGAAAGGGCCGGGGCCGGGGCGCGAGTCCGCTGTGCGCGCGCTCAACAATGCCGGTTTCAAGGTAACCAGCATCACCGACGTGACGCCCATCCCCCACAATGGCTGTCGTCCGCCCAAGAAGCGGCGCGTCTGAAGCGGAGAGACATTCGAAATGGCAAGGTATGTCGGACCGACGTGTAAGTTGGCGCGGCGCGAGGGCGTGGACCTGGGCCTCAAGAGCCGCGCGCGCGCGTTGGAATCCAAATGCAACATGGAAAAGACCCCGGGCCAGGCGATGGAACGCCGTCGTCGTCTGTCGGACTATGGCCTGCAGCTGCGTGAAAAGCAGAAGGTTCGCCGGATGTACGGCGTCATGGAGAAGCAGTTCCGTGGCTACTACAAAGAGGCGGCTCGCTTGAAGGGCGCCACCGGCGAGAACCTGCTTCAGCTCCTTGAGCGTCGGCTCGACTCGGTGGCCTACCGCATGGGCTTTGGGTCGACGCGTGCCGAGGCACGACAGCTGATCAATCACAAGGGCGTTCTGGTGAACGGCGAAGTGGTATCCATCCCGTCCTATATGGTCGCCCCGGAGGACGAGATCGAGGTCCGCGAGAAAGCCAAGAAGCAAGTGCGCGTTCAAAACGCGATGGCACTGGCGGAGCAGTACGGCTTCGTAGAGTGGATCGAGGTCGATACCAAGGCAGCGAAGGGCGTCTTCAAGCGCATACCGGACCGGTCCGATCTACCTGCGGACATCAACGAGTCGCTCATCGTCGAGCTGTACTCGAAATAAGACATTCCAGAGGTATCAACCCCAGAGGTTCCTAGTATGGCAGAGGCCGGGAGCGGATTCCTCAAGCCGCGCATCGTCAAAGTAGAGCCCGTTGAAGGCTCCAAGCACCGCGCCCGGGTTTCGCTAGAGCCCCTAGAGCGCGGCTTCGGCCATACGCTTGGCAACGCGCTGCGCCGCATCCTGCTGTCCTCGATGGATGGCTGCGCGGTTACCGAAGTGGAGATTCAGGGGATTCTTCACGAGTACACAACCCTCGAAGGCGTGCAGCAGGATGTCCTCGAGGTGCTGCTAAACCTCAAGGACCTTGCCATTGCGCTGAACGGGCGTGACGAGGCCACCTTCACGCTGAGCAAGGTGGGGCCTGGACCGGTCACCGCCGGAGACATTGCCATCGACCACACCGCTGAAATCGCCAACCCAGATTTGGTCATTGCGAATCTGACGGGCGAGACCGAGCTCAGCATGACGATCACCATTCGGCGCGGCCGCGGCTACGAGCCGGCGACGCAGCGCGATGTGGAAGCGGGTGAGGACCGGCCCATCGGCAAGCTGCCGCTGGACGCATCATTCAGCCCGGTGAGGCGTGTTGCCATCGAGGTCCCTTCGGCGCGCGTCGAGCAGCGTACCGACCTCGATCGGCTCGTGATCGACCTGGAAACCAACGGCACCATCGATCCGCAAGAGGCGATCCAGCGCGCCGCCATGATTCTGCGGGATCAGCTCTCCAGCTTCGTCGACCTGGAGACCTCTGTGGGCGGAGAGGCTCCGACGGAGCACGCGCCGAAGGAGCCGCCGTTCGATCCGATCCTGGTGCGTCCCGTGGACGAGCTGGAGCTGACGGTGCGCTCGGCCAACTGTCTGAAGGCCGAGAACATCTACCTGATTGGCGATCTGATCCAGCGCACCGAGGTGGAGCTGCTGAAAACGCCCAACCTCGGCAAGAAGTCGCTCACCGAGATCAAAGATGTGCTGGCCACGCGTGGGCTGTCGCTCGGCATGCGCCTCGACAATTGGCCGCCCGAGAATATCGACGAGCTGATGGTCAAGTAGACAGCTCGTATACTGGACTGATACGGAAGCAAGATCATGCGCCATCGCAAAGCCGGTAGGCACCTCAACCGCACCAGCGCGCATCGCGACGCGATGTTCCGGAACATGGCCGGGTCGCTGATTCGTCATGAGCTCATCAAAACCACGCTGCCGAAGGCGAAGGAGCTGCGCCGCGTTGCGGAACCGCTGATCACGCTCGGTAAGACAGACTCTGTCCACCATCGGCGGCTCGCCTTTGCGCGGCTGCGCGACAAAGAGGCCGTGGGCAAGCTCTTCACGGAGCTCGGCCCTCGGTATCAGGCGCGTCCGGGCGGCTACCTGCGCATATTGAAGTGCGGGTTCCGCCCGGGCGATGCCGCTCCAATGGCCTTCGTAGAGCTGGTGGATCGGCCTATTGTCGAGGAGGTTGATGAGGACGAAGACGAGGCTGTCTGAGCGGATGCGCTTAAGGGCGCACTGCCGTCGGCAGGCGGGCGATTACGCCGTCCTCAAAGCCGAAAGGGCCGGGCTTGTCCCGGCCTTTTTGTTGTCCGGCCATGTTGCGACACGCTGAGAGCCAGCGTTTCCCCAGTGAACAGCGCCCCCGGCGCCTTGCGCTCTTGACGGATTTCGGCGCCGGACCCTACGTGGGGCAGATGCGGCTGCTGCTCGCTGGCGCACGACCTTCCGTGCAAGTGGTGGATTTGATCTCTGACTTGGTGCCGTTCCGGCCGGATCTCGCCGCCTACCTCCTGCCGGGATTGCTGCGAGGCATGCCCAACCACACCCTCTACCTGTGTGTGGTAGACCCAGGTGTCGGCAGTGACCGGGACGTGCTTGCCGCGCGCGTCGGCAACAACTGGCTGCTGGCGCCGGACAATGGTCTGCTGGTGCCGCTGTTGCGGTCGCGCTCGGAGGCCGTCGAGCTCTGGCGTGTGCGCTGGCGGCCGTCCGACATGTCGGCCAGCTTTCATGGTCGCGACCTGTTCGTCCCCATCGCTCAGCGACTGCTCTCCGGCCGCCTGCCTGCTGCCGAGCCCCTATCCCCAGACCACGCAGTAGGGGCGGATATGCCGGCATCGTGTCAGGCAGTCTGCTATGTCGACCACTTCGGCAACGCGATCACGGGCGTCCCGGCCAGTGTCCTCTCGTCGGCCACCCGGCTGCGCATCAAAGACGTCCGCATCGCTCGCGCTCGGACCTTCTCGGATGTCCCACAGGGCGAGCCCTTCTGGTACAAGAATGCCTTTGGTTTGGTGGAAATCGCCGTGAACCAGGGGCGCGCGGATGCACAGCTCGGCTTGGTGCCGGGCGATCCATTGACGTTCGAGCCGTGATCCCGCTCGGTTAGGGAAGCGCCGATTTATTGGCGCTTCCCGCGCGGGGCAGGACGCCCCGCCATTTTCGGCGACGCAAGTCGCTGAAAATGCAGGAGCCGGGAAACCGCGTTTTCCGGCTCCGTCTGATTTTTGGGCAGGATGCCCAATAAATCAGCATCTCCTTAGGT
>NZ_JAIFKJ010000241.1 GCF_019695415.1 Thiohalocapsa sp. | reverse complement strand
GGGTGTGCCGGCGACTGCGCCTCGGGGCGTGGGCCAGGGGTGACATGGAGCTCGCGCCCTCCAGCTCATGGCCGGCCGCATAGGGCGCGTTGCGGAGTTGCGGAGGACCAGGAGCGGGCACTCGAAGGCTGGCCGCATCACCACCACATGCTGGCGCTGCGAGCGCGCCCGCGGGCGCCAACGCTTCGCCATGGGATAACGAGCCAAAACGACATGAAATACCGGGACCTTCGGGACTTCATCCAGCAACTGGAACAGCAGGGAGAGCTCAAGCGCATCCGCGTACCCGTGGATCCGTACCTGGAGGTGACGGAGATCTGCGATCGCACGCTGCGCGCCGGCGGCCCGGCGCTGCTGTTCGAGCAGCCCAAGGGCTCGTCCGTGCCGCTGCTGGGCAACCTGTTCGGGACGCCGCGGCGGGTGGCGCTGGGCATGGGCGAGGACTCCGTGGACGCATTGCGGGAGATCGGCAAGCTGCTGGCCTTCTTGAAGCAGCCGGAGCCGCCGAAGGGCATGAAAGCGGCCTTCGAGAGCCTGCCCATCTTCCGAAAGGTGCTGGACATGGCGCCCAAGGTGCGCCGCAGCCCGCCCTGCCAGGAGCAGGTGTTCGAAGGCGAGGCCGTGGATCTCGGCCGGTTGCCGGTGCAGCACTGCTGGCCGGGCGACGCGGCGCCGTTGATCACCTGGGGTCTGGTGGTGACCCGCGGCCCGGAGAAGTCCCGGCAGAACCTCGGCATCTATCGTATGCAGGTCTTGGATCGCAACCGGGTCATCATGCGTTGGCTCGCCCACCGCGGCGGCGCGCTGGATTATCGAGACTGGCAGCAACAGCACCCGGGCAGGCCCTTTCCCATCGCCGTCGCCCTCGGCGCCGACCCCGCCACCATCCTGGGGGCTGTCACGCCGGTGCCCGACACGCTGTCGGAATACGCCTTTGCAGGGCTGCTGCGTGGCAGCCGCACGGAGCTTGCCAAATGTCTCGGCAGCGACCTACAGGTACCGGCCAGTGCCGAAATCGTGCTGGAGGGCCATCTGCATCCGGGAGACACGGCACCAGAGGGCCCGTTCGGCGACCACACCGGCTATTACAACGAGGTGGACGAGTTTCCGGTGTTCACCATCGAGCGCATGACACAGCGCCCAGAGCCCATCTACCACAGCACCTACACCGGCCGGCCACCGGATGAGCCGGCCATTCTCGGCGTGGCGTTGAACGAGGTCTTCGTGCCCATTCTGCAAAAGCAGTTTCCCGAGATCGTGGACTTCTATCTCCCTCCCGAGGGCTGCTCTTATCGGATGGCGGTGGTCAGCATGCATAAACAGTACCCCGGCCATGCCAAGCGGGTGATGATGGGGGTCTGGTCTTTCCTTAGGCAGTTCATGTACACCAAGTTCGTCATCGTGGTGGACGCCGACGTCAACACCCGCGACTGGCGCGACGTAATCTGGGCTATGACGAAACGAAGGGACCCCGCCCGGGACACGGTGCGGGTGGAGAACACGCCCATCGACTACCTGGACTTCGCCTCGCCAGTGTCAGGACTCGGCTCGAAGGTGGGCTTTGATGCCACCAATAAGTGGCAAGGGGAGACAGCGCGGGAATGGGGCAAGCCCATCCGCATGGACGAAGCCGTCAAGGCGCAGGTGGACAGGCTCTGGCCAGAGCTCGGCCTCGACTGAACCAAGCTTGGGGACGCCCGGCCCGATCCCGATCCCGATCCCGATCCCGATCAGGGTCCCGATGACAACGGCGCAGCCCGCGGCCGCGCGCCACCTCCATGCCGCTTGGCCGCTGTCATCGGCCGTCGCGGGCCAACCGGCAGAGACCCGCTAGAACTTCCGCGGCGGACGCTCTGTGCGCGGCCGTGCCTCGTTGACAGTGAGCTTGCGCCCGTCGTGCATGGAGTCGTTCAGCGCCTGAATGGCATCCCCCGCCTCGGCGTCATTGGGCATATCCACGAAGCCGAAGCCCTTGGACTGGCCCGAGAACTTGTCCTTGATGACGTCCGCGCTCGCCACGTCACCGAATTCGCTGAACATCTCGCGCAGCTCGTCATCGGTGACCGAGTACTTCAAATTGCCTACGTAGATCCGCATCGCTTTCTCTCGACAGCACCCGTGCATTGCCCGCGCTGGAGCGGTCGTCGACCAACGCACAAACCGACGACCGACAGACGGCCTTGGGGCCGTATTCGAAGGTATGCGGCGCGACTGCACGCAAGACGCGGACGGCGAGGACTCGCGAGCTGCGGGCGACGTCAGGCGCGGGGCGCTCCATAAACGCCGGGGCAATCTTACGCAGCCTAGGGGCGGGGTGGGCGCGCAACGAGCCGGGCATATCACTGGGCGATGGCCCACAACCGGTTGATACCGATTGCCACCCGGATCAGCGACCGTGTCCGCCGCGCATGCGGCGCGAAGACGGCCCTTGTGGCTTTGCAATGCTGGAGCTTAAGCCCGAGTCCTTTGCGCGCTGCGACCTAACCCGCAATCTAGTCCAAGGAACCTGGGGCGTCAACGCGGCCCTGGGTCTTTTCCACACCGCTCACGGAAAAGCCCGCATCCTCAATGGCGCGCACCAGGGTCGGCACCGCAAAGCCGCCGCCGACGATACGCACCCGGCCCGTGGCGAGATCGGGGACGGCCTCGGCCACGGTATCCATCGCCTCCAACGAGCGCTTGACGCTGCCGATGCAATGCTGGCAGCTCATGCCCTGGACGTGCAGCACCAAGTCGCCCGCTGCTTCGCCGCCAGCGCCGGTGGCCGCCGCTGCGGCGGGACGTCCAGCCTGCCGGCGCTGCCACTGGAGCAGCGCCAGCAGGGCGAGCAGCACCAGTGCCGACAGGGTGCCCAGCCAGCCAGACGCGTGTGCGTGGGCCGCGTGGAGCACGGGTGCGGCCGTGAGCACCTGATCGAACAACAGACCAAAGCCCAGGCTCATGACTACCACAGTGCCAAGATACAGGCCGAGCACGACACCGCCCAATGTGCGGTAGACGGCGCCGATGGTAGCGACATTGGTCGCAGGCCCCGCCATCAGGAACACCAGCGCCGAGCCAGCCGGCATCCCAGCCGCGATGAGCGAGGCCGCGATGGGCACTGAGGCCGTGGTGCAGACGTAGAGCGGCAGCGAAATGGCCAGTACCACGAGCATGCCGACGAGACCCTGCGACCAGGTCTGGCCGGCAAAGAAGTCACCCGGTACCAGCGCCGTAATGGCTGCTGCCACCAGCACACCGGCGATGAGCCAGAGATCGATGGCCGCGAGCAAGTCAAAGATGGCGTAGCGCACCGCACCCAGAACACCGCGGTCCTGCCCGGGCGCGTTCAGCGTCGTGCTGCCCTGTGCGCTCGCGCCCTCGGCACGCCGTGACGCGAATCGATTGACCAAGACCCCGCCGATGACGCCGGTGACGAAGGCGGCGACGACCTTGAAAATCGCAAACGGCCAGCCGAGGAACGCGGCACTCACGAGAATAGAGTCCACACCGGTCTGCGGCGTGCTGATCATGAACGAGGTGGTGGCCCCCTTCGAGGCGCCGGCCTTGCGCAGCCCAAGTGCCGTCGGAATGACGCCACACGAGCACAGCGGCAGGGGCACCCCAAGCACCGATGCTCGCACCGTGCTCGCGAGGTCCGGACGGCTGAGCCGCTTGTGGATGGCAGCAGCCGGCACATAGACATGCACCAGCCCCGCGATGAAGAGCCCAAGCAGCAGCGACGGCGACAGCTCCAGCAGGATCTGCCAGAGGGCGGCGGGAAAGCGGCTTAGGGCGTCGAGCATGGCAAAGGGTGGCTGCTTGGGCAACGCCGATTGCTTGGCGCTTGTCTCGTGGAGCCGGCTGTTCTGCGCATCTCACGCAATGAGCCGCTTTGTCAGCAAGTTCGAGGCCTCAGTCCTCGTCGCGTTCCCGAGCTTGGCGCTCTTTTTGTTTCTCATGTTGATCGTAGGCGTAGCCGCCGAGCGCGCCCGCCGCAGCGCCGATCATCGCTCCCCTGCCTGCATTGGCGCTGGCCGAGCCGATGGCGGCGCCTGCAGCCGCACCCGCAGCAGCACCTGTGGTGGTGCGTGATGCTGTCGTGCCGCCGCAGGCCGTCAGTGCGATCACGAGCGTCAGCGCGATGATGGTCGAGGCTATGTTCATGTTGGTCAACTCCGGTGGCTAAATGGGCCGCAGTCGGCTGGGCCAAGTGCAGTCTAGCAGGCAAAAGCAGGCACCAAGACGGGTTTGCGCCCGGCCGTCATGGAATGCCGACCAGAGCTCACCCTTCAGCGAAGCAGTCCGCGAGCCCGGCCGCCAGGGTCGGGTAGCGCAGCCGCACGCCGAGCTCTTCCAGCAGCTTGCGGTTGCTGAGCCGCCGCGACTCACGCAGGTAGGAGAGCATGCCCGCTGAGACCTTGCCTGGCGCCTGCGCCAACGGAATCTGTGGCGGCGGCGCGAGGCCGGCCGCCTCTGCCACGCGCAGGAAATAATCGGTCATGGTGCTCGGATGACCGTCGCAAACGTTGTAGACGGCACCGTCCGGCGCCCGCGCCATCGCCGCCATGCAGATCTCCACCAGATCTTCGGCGTGGATGCGATTGGACCAGGGCGCCTCGTCGACACTCACCACGGGCTGGCCGCTGCGAATGCGCTCGAGCGGCAAACGATCGCAGGCGTAGATGCCCGCCACGCGCAGGATCACCAACTCCGCACCACCAGCCGCGCGCCAGGCGCGCAGGCGCTCCTCCGCGTCCCAGCGGCGCAGTGCCCGATCCGCGGCAGGCCTCGGGGTACGGGTCTCATCCACCCACTCTCCGCCGCAATCGCCGTAGATACCGGTTGTGCCGACGTAGACCAGCCGTCGTGGCTGTCCGCGCGCAGCGAAATGATCGATCAAGCGTGCGGTGAGCGGGTCCTCGCGCCCTGCGGCAGGGGGTGGTGCCAGGTGGTAGATGTCGGCGCCGGCGGTGTCGATCGCGTCGAGCGGGTCGTGCAGCAGGTCGAGTGCCAACGCTTTGACACCCAGCGGCGGCAACAGCGCTGCGCTGTCCGCGCTGCGCACGACGCCTGTGACCGATGCGCCGCCGGCAGCCAGCCGGGCGCCGAGCAGGCGGCCAATGTAGCCGCAACCGATGATGATCACGATGTTGCTTGCTCCTGTGCCGTTCTCAATGGGTGGGCAGCGTTGGGGGCCGATACCCGGGCCGGCGGCCTTGCGCAGCCGCCCGCACACCGCGACATGTTAAGGTCCGCGCCCGTTGTGACAACGTTTACTGGCCGCGCCGATGAGGAGCGGCCCGGAGTTCCAGGCCATGAGTTTCACCGTCAGCACCGAGCCCGCCGGCCACGAGTTCCGCGTCGAGCCCGGACAGACCCTGCTGGAGGCCGCCATCGCGCAGCGCATCGGCCTGCCATACGGCTGTCGGGACGGCAAGTGCGGCAGCTGCACCGCCCAGCTCCTCGCCGGCCGCGTCAGTTACCCCAGCGGCAAGACCGAGGCCTTGTCGGGACAGCCGGATGATGCCTGCCTCACCTGCCAGGCGGTGCCGCAGAGCGACATTCGACTGCGCGTCGCGGAGCTGGAGACGGTCGCCGACATCGAGGTGCGCATCCTGCCCTGCCGGGTCGCCGAGAAGACCCAGCTGAACCACGATGTAGTCCGGCTGCGGCTCAAGCTGCCGGAGACGCAGCGTCTGCAGTTCCTCGCCGGCCAGTATCTGGAATTCATCCTGGCCGACGGGCGCAAGCGCGCCTTCTCCATCGCCAATGCGCCCCACGACGACGCGCTGATGGAGCTGCACGTCCGCCGGGTTCCCGGCGGTGAGTTCACCGATTACATCTTCGACGAGCTTAAGGAGAAGACGGTGCTGCGCATTCAAGGGCCGCTCGGCAGCTTCGTGCTGCGCGAGCAGTCCGAGCGGCCCATGCTCTTCGTCGGCGGCGGAACCGGCTTCGCGCCCATCAAGGGCCTGCTGGAGCACGCCTTTCACATGGGCATCGAGCGACCGATGACCCTGTATTGGGGGGTTCGCGCCGAGCGCGACCTCTACCTGCCGGAGCTGCCGGCGCGCTGGGCTGCCGAGCACGCCAATTTCCGCTTCACCCCCGTGCTGTCGCAGCCCGAACCCAGCTGGGACGGGCGCCGCGGCTATGTGCACGAGGCCGTGCTGGAAGACCACCCGAATATCGGTGATTACGACGTCTACATGAGCGGCCCGCCAGTGATGGTCGAGGCCGGACGCGCCGCCTTCGAGGCGCGCGGTCTGTCGCCGGATCATCTCTTCTCGGACGCGTTCGAGTACGCAGCCGACAGCCCGACTTACAAGGGCTGACCCGCGGCCGCAGCCTTACGGGAAGCGCCGATTGATTGGCACTTCCCAGCCGGGGCGGGATGCTCAATAGATCGGGCTATGCTCAGCGCAGCGGAGCCGACAGCGGTGGCGTCGGCGCCTGCGTGGCTGGAGGCGCAGGCAGAGGCACCGGCGCCCGCAAACCCTCACGCAACACGGAGATCGCCGCCGCCAAGTCGCGGCCGCGCGGCCCCGCTCCCCGATACGGTGGTCCACTCAAGCGCTGCGCGCCAAACAGAGCCGCGTCCAGCAGGGGGATATCGTCCGCCGCGGCGGCAACCGCGGCCACCGCAAGCTGATCCCGCAGCAGCTGCTTGTTCGCGGCGCTGATCGCGCGCCGCCGCGCCGGCTCGGGCGCAGGCGGCAGGCGGGCGGCGTCGCGGCCCCGGGCCTCGAGCCGCGCGGCGAGACCCGCCCGCCCGGCCCCCGTCAGGCCCCGCCGCAGCGCCGAACCCACCCGGCGCCACGAGGACCCGGACACGGCCTTGCCCCGGGGCTGCCTT
>NZ_JAIFKJ010000478.1 GCF_019695415.1 Thiohalocapsa sp. | reverse complement strand
AAAGCCGCTCATGCTCTGCACGAAGATGCCATGGAATTCCTGGGCCTCTTCTTCGGTCAGACCGCTCAAGCTCTTGTCATCAGCCATGGGTATTACCTCTGTTCGTCGAATGGTGGCCGGCGGCGATGCCGACGACCGGTTTGGACCGGGTGTTCCGTCACCCCTGAGGTCCTGGTCTTGTGCCGGAGCGTACCCGCTGTCCTAGCGCGGGGCTGGAGCCGGCGGGTACTGCAACGGCGCCGGCGGGTACTGCATCATGCTCGGCGGCGGATAGCGCAGCTGCGGAGGAGCCGCTGCAGGCGCCGCCGGGGCCGCGGCGGGCTGCTGCGCTTCCGGTGCCGGCTCAGCTGCCGGAGCCGCGGCTTCCTGCGCCGGTTGCGCTTCCGCAGGTGCTGGGACCGGCACTTCGGCCTGCTCAGCCTTCGCCTGCTGCTCCGGTGCCTCTGCCGCGGCGGCCTCGGCCTCCTTCGCCGCCTTCACCGCTTCCAGGCCCCCCTCGGGCAACGGTTGCGCCAGGGACGGGTAGTCCTTCAGCATCTTTGCGCCATACAGAGGCTTATAGGCGCCCTGATGGCAGGTGGTGCAGTAGATCTTGTAGACATCGCCCAGCGGCCCCTTGCGGCTGTCTGGAATGATCTCCGAGAGCGGCACCACGTAGTCGTTGTTCATCTCCCGGACGTGCCGGATCGCATACCAAGCGGTGGTCCGCTGCGGCGCGCTCTGATCCCAAGAGTAGAACGAACGGCTGTTATGGCAATAGGTGCAATTGACACCCAGCGCCGACGACATGTGCATCATCAGGCCATAGGTCCATTCCGCTTGCTTGATGGAGCTGCGGTTACCCTGCGGCAGCACGGTCTCGCCGATGACACGGACGTCATTGTCCTGCATCAGGAAGGGCGTGAACGGGTCATAGGGCAATGACGCATAGGCCACGGACTTGGCGGCGACGTTCTGCCCAGTGGGGGCGATCATCGACGGCTGGCCCGGGCCAGGGTCGCTGGTCCAGACGTACTCCGGCACCGGATTGCCGCGGTGGCAGGTCCAGCAAGTCACACCGGTGTCTGCGACATGGTCCTTCCAATTCGCATTGGTGGTCTGCGTCATCTGGATCATGCGCCGCGAGACGACCTTGGTATAGATACCGTCGTACTCAAAGCCTTCGTTCACGTGGCAGTAGTAGCAGCCTTCCTGCGGCGCGACCCAGTTGGTGAGCGCAACCATCAGGCGGTTGAACTCGGCAACGGTCAGCTCACCCAACACCTGGACATTCTTATAGACATCTTTGGCCTTAGGGCCGCCGGGCGTGGCTGCCGGAATGGGCTCCGGCGGCACGTTCGCGTCCAGCGACGCCTGCAGGCGATCGGTGTTGTAGTTGGTCTGCATGCCGAGACCGCGGTAGCCGTTCTGCACCACCTCCGGCGGCGGCGCCTCGCAGCCGGTGATCAGCGCGGCTGCGCCGACCGCTGCGAGAACCAGCGTTTTGCCATTGAGCATCTTCATTGCGACACCCCCTGCAAGAGGCTCGGATCCTGGAGCGTCAGGTCGGACGGATAGGGCGCCACGATGCCGTGCTTGATGCCCCACAGGTACCAGTTCTCGACCACGGTGCCCGTCAGCAGGATGCCGATGCCGGCGGTAATGACCGTCAACACTGCGAACCACCAGGCCCAGCGATGGATGGATTCCATGGTCGCGTTGAAGCCCATGGTCCAGCGCCACAGCAGCATGGCACGCTCTGCGGCGGTGCCGCGGTCGGTGATCTGGTCGATTTCTCGGTCGCCGCCGTAGCGGGACACGGCCAGGATCGTGCCGCCGTGCATCGCGAACAGCACGGCCGAGCCGTACAGGAACACGATGGACAGTGCATGGAACGGGTTGTAATAGAAGTTGCCGTAGCGAATCGAGATCGCCGCCGTCCAATCCAGGTGCGGGAAGATCCCGAACGGCACTGCCTCACCCCAGCTGCCCATCAGCACCGGGCGGATCAGCCCGAGCGTCAGGTAGAAGAAGATCGCCGCCGCGAAGGCCCAGGCCACGTGTGTGCCGGTGCCGAGCGCAATGGCGCGCTGGTAGGTGCGAATCCACCACAGAATGATGGATGCGGTCAGGAAGAACCCGGCAATCAGCCACCAGCCTCCGTCGCCGAGCGGCGGAATGCTGAGCCCATAGGCGGGCGGCGGCGGCTCGAGTGCGAGCCAGAAGAAGTTCTGCAAGAACTCGATCGGGCTCCAGTTCACCTGCGCGGCCATGTTGAAGCCGATGATCTCGATGGCGATAAAGCCGCAGACCAGGGACGCGACCCCGGCGAAGCCGAGGTAGAACGGTCCGATCTGTGCATCGCCGATTTTGCCGATCCAGTAATTGAAAACCGGCTTGCCGAGGCGCGGCATCTCGCCCTTGGGGAGCGGGACACCAGGGTAGCCAGGCTCACGGACCTGGACTTTATTGAAGATGTTTTGATATTCGGCCATGTCGGTGTCCTCTTATGACCAGAACGGCAGCTGCAGCCACCAGTTCCACCACTCGGGCCACCCCTTGGTCCAGAATGGGCCGCTCAGCACGATGCAGACGGCGCTCCAGAACCCGGCGTTGATGGCCAGGAACAGGCCCAGACGGTGGATCGCCAGTGCGCCGATGGAGTAACCGATGAAGTCACGGAAGAAGGTGTTCTCGTGCTCCGAGGTCTTCACGGGCTCACCCTCTTGCGGGTTGACCATCGACAGAATCAGCGACCCGTGCAAAGCCAGTGCCAGCGCGTTCGTGAAGAAGAACGTGATGGCCAGCATGTGCGCCGGGTTGTAGTGGAAGTGCAGGTACTGGTAGCCCACGTTCGACACCCAGTCCAGATGGCTGAAGATGCCGTACGGGAAGCCATGACCCCAGGCACCCATGAGCACGGGGCGGATCACCACCAGCGTGACATAGGCGAGGATCGCGAAGCTGAAGGCGAAGGGCACGTGCAGGCCGATGCCCAGCTTGCGGGAGATCTCCACTTGGCGCAGGGCCCAGGAGACGAAAGCACCGATGGCGCAGATGGTGATGATCTGCCACAGCCCGCCTTCGGTGAGCGGCGCCATCATGAGCCCATAGCTCAGATCCGGCGGTGCGATGTTGATGCGCCAAACATTCCAGGTGGGCCCGATAGCCGCACCCCAGATGATCAGCAGGGTACCCAGCGTGGCGAAGAAGACCGACGTGACCCCGAAGAAGCCGACATAGAACGGCCCCACCCAGAAGTCGAATAGATCCCCTCCCACCAAGGTACCGCCGCGGACGCGGTATTTTTTCTCAAAACTCAGCATGGCCATTATGAATTCCTCTGCTTGGGTGCCGCGGGGGATGTGCAGCACCCGCGTCGCGAGCTCGACGGCGGCCGTCGACCGTGCCGGCGGCCGTCGTCACTGTTCAGGCCCCTACATCTGCTGCGGCACGGCCGGCGCGGTTGCGGTCTCGACCGCCGGAATGCCGTCTTCCAGCCAGTTGAAATCGGTGGTGCTGAGCAGGATCAAATGGATCGCCAGCGCCAGCACGATCAGGAAGCCGAACAGAGCGAGGAGGATGGTGCTCGGGTTGAAGATGAGCCAGATCTTGTAGATTGCGTTCATGCGTACTCTCCGGGTTACGGGTTGAGTCGAGCCAAGTGCATCGCAGGGCGTTCGTGCTCATGCGCAGCGGTGTCGGAGCCTTGTGTGAGCCTCTTTCGCCGAGCGCTATCCACGATGCGGTTCAAGACGACGGTGTTCCTCGCGTTCGCTGGCGCTCAGAGCCAGGGGCGCCACAGCCAGGCCAGCAGGTGCGCGAAGACCGCCACACCGATGAAGCCGCTCATGCTCTGGACGAAGATGCCGTGAAACTCTTGGGCCTCTTCTTCGGTGATGCCGCTCAGGGACTTATCGTCTGCCATGGGTTAACCCTCCAGTGAGGTTCTAGGGGCCGTCAGGCCGGCGGCGCACACTGCTGCGCGGCCGCGGGGCTGCCGGAGTCCGGCTCCGGCGGACCGACCAACCCGCGACGCGGGGTGGACAGACCTGGCGAACGTTCGGCCGGCGCACGACGCCCTGCGCCGTGGCATCGCGACCGGATGATCGCGGCGTTGTGCCGCTGCGCCGCGCCCAATGCGCAGTTGGACGCAGCCGGTCATGCGGCACGACCTCCGCTGAGCGCGTCCCGTGCAGCACGGACGCGCGCAATCGTCACCTGCTCCTCGCCGGCGTCGCGGGCGGCCTGCTCGGCCGCATCGCGCAGGCGCTTGGCCGCGGAGATCCGCGTCAGCACCGGGTAGGCCTCCAGCAGCCGATCCAGCTGCAATTTGGCCTCGGCGTCCCAGGGCAGCTGGCGGTTTTCCGCCGCCAGGCGCGACGGCGTCGCGTCCACCTGGTCCAGCTCGGTGCCGAGGGGCAGGATGTTGAACAGGGCATCGAACAGGGCGTTGCAGACCTCCTGAACCAGGTAGGTCGCCCCGGCATAGCCCATAAAAGGCGTACCCGTGTGGCGGCGGATGATGGTCCCGGGCAATGAGGCCGGGATGTAGGCCGCGCGCCCGCCGATCTCGGCGAGGTACATGCGCTCGTTGTAGCCGCCGAACAGGATCAGCGGCGTGTTGTCGTGGATGGCCGCGCGCACCGCGTCGTTGTCCGGCTTGTGGCCGGGCCGGCGCGCGAAGGCGAAGTTGCAGGGCAGCCCCAGCTCGTCTTCCAGGTAATGGCGCACGCCGCGGGCATAGGTCTCGGTGGCGGCGATGCCGAAGCTCGCGGTGCCGAAGAAGTCCTGCGTGACCGAGCGCCACAGGTCCCAAATGGGCTTGATGGTGGTGTGCTTCTCACGCTCGATGAACGGCTCCGGGTCCAGGCCTAGGAGCTCCCCCAAGGCGCGGAGGAACTTGGTGGTGCTGTGCAGGCCGATGGGGGCCTGCAGATAGGGCTTCTCCAGCGCCTCGCAGAGCTTGCGGCCGAACTCCCGGTACAGGCAGACGTTGACGTCGGCGTCGGCGAGCTGCGGGATGTCGTCCAGGTGCGTGCCGAGCGGGAAGGTCATGTTGACCTCGGCGCCAATGCCCTCCACCAGCCGGCGCACCTCGGCGAGGTCCGACCAAGTGTTGAACACGCCGTAGATCGGGCCGATCAGGTTGACGCGGGGCTTGCTCCCTTCCACACGGGCCTTCGCCTTGGCTTTCCGGCCGTTCTTCGGCCCGTACTGTTGCCAGAGCCAGACCATGGCGCGGTCTGCGGACTGCCACTGGTCCTCATCGATGGTGCGGGGCAGGAAACGCTGTATCGTGGTGCCTGACGGCGTCACGCCGCCGCCGATCATTTCGGCGATGGAGCCGGTGACCACCACCGCGGGCTTGGACTCGTCCAGCGTCGAGAAGGCCCGGCGCATGGCGCCCTCGGTGCCTTCCTGGCCCAGCTCTTCTTCGCCGAGCCCGGTGACGACCACCGGCAGCTCGTGCGGCGGCAGGGCATCCGTGTAGTGCAGGACTGCAGTGACCGGCAGGTTCTCGCAGCCCACAGGGCCATCGATGATGACCTGCATGCCCTTCACGGCCGTGAAGACATAGACGGCGCCCCAGTAGCCGCCGGCGCGGTCGAGGTCCTGGATCAGCATCAGGAACGCCCCCCGGCCGACTTGCGGGCACGCGTGGGCATGCGGTCCCAGATGCCGGCGGTGTCGCCGTCGCCGACCCCGTCGAAGAATGCGTTCATCCGGTCGAAGCGGGCACGACTGGCGAGCGCGGCGTTGACCACCTGCGCCAGTGAGCCGGCACCGGCGGCCCCCATGAGCGGGCGCGCGGAGATCAAGTTGGTGAAGTAGAGCGCGGGGATACGCTGCTGCTTGGCATGCTGCACCACGGGTGTAGTGCCGATGGCCAAATCCGGCTTGACGGCATCCACCGCGGCCTTGTCCTGCTCCAGCGCGGCGCGGAACTGCACCGTGGTGCCGTGCGCCTCGAGCCACTCCAGATCGGGCTTGGACCACTCGGTCTTGGGCGCGGCGGTGCCGACGTAGGGCACGCGGGCTCCAGACTCCATCAGCAGCCGGGCCACCAGCAGCTCAGAGCCTTCGTAGCCGGAAACGGTGATGGTGCCGTTCACGGGCGCCTCAGCCAGCGCCTTGCGGATGATGGGCAGCGCCGCATTCTTGGCGGCGGCGACCTTGTCCGCGGGCACGTTGCAGGCCTCACCGATTGCGTCGAGCCATGCGGCAGTGCCGTCGTGTCCCACCGGGGCGGAGCCGACGATTCGACGCCCGGCTTCCTGGAATTCCCGGATGGAAGCCGTGTAGTAGGGATGAATGGCGGCGACCGCGGCGCAATCGAGCGCCGCGTACAGCTCGCGCCATTCACGGGTCGGCACGACCGGGCCGGCGGCGAGCCCAAGGGGCTCAAGCAGCATACCGACACCGACTGGGTCGGCCGGGAACATTTCACCGAGCAGCGTCACGGTGGGCTTGTTGCTCGGGCCGCCGCGGGGCGCCTGCACCGGACCCTGCTCCGCCTCACCGCGGGCGTATTTGAGCATGGCGCCGGCGAGCACGTCTTTCGCTTCTGCATGCGTGGGCACGCCGAAGCCCGGCACGTCGATGCCGATGATGCGGACGCCGTCGATGGACTTGGGCAGCAGGCGCAGGGGCACGCCGGAGGCCGTGGGCACGCACAGATTCGTCACCACCACGGCGTCGTACTTCGCTGGGTCCGCGAGCTGCTCGACGGCCTCGCGTACGTCTTCGAAGAGCTTGCCCGTCACCAGCGTCTCGGAGTCGAAGGGCACATAGCCCACCGATCGCTTGGCGCCATAGAAGTGGCTCGTGAAGGTGAGCCCGTAGACGCAACACGCCGAGCCGCAGAGCACGGT